>JAJNBN010000116.1 GCA_021156225.1 Verrucomicrobiota bacterium
CGCTTGGCGACGAGCTTGGAATCGAGCTGCTTCAGGCTCCCTGCGGTGGTGTTGCGCGGGTTGGCGTAAAGTTCCTCACCGGCGGCGGCTTTTTCGGCGTTCAATTTTGCGAAGCCATCGCGGGTCATGTACACTTCGCCGCGGGCTTCAAAGACGGGCGGCGGAGTTCCTTTGCCAGCCAGCTTTAGCGGAATGCTGCGGATGGTTTTGAGATTGTTCGTGATGTCATCGCCAGTGGTGCCATCACCGCGTGTGGCGCCGGTGGTGAAGACGCCATTCTCATAGCGAAGGCTGATAGCGATGCCGTCCACCTTGGGTTCGACGATCCATTCGAGCTGCTCGTTGGGCAGGAGTTTTTGCACGCGGTTCACGAAGTCGCGCACTTCCTCCTGCGAATACGTGTTATCCAGACTGAGCATGGATTGGGCGTGCTTCACCTGGGCGAAACTGCTGGCCACATGGCCACCGACGCGTTGGCTGGGGGAATCGGGCGTGGCCAGTTCGTGATGTGCCTTCTCCAAGTCCAACAATTCACGATAAAGGAGATCGTAGTCGCGGTCGGAAATGGTGGGCTTGGCCTGAACGTAATAGGCGTGATCGTGCTGGCGGATTTCTTCGGCCAGTTTGGTGTGACGCTTCCGTGCCTCGTCTAATGTCATGCGCGCCCAGTATTCCGAGGTGGCGGTTAAAATCCACTTTTTATTGGCCGCAAAACTGCTTCGGTTGTATTTAGCAGAGATGAGTTTGCCGGTGCATACGGTTCGCCGGGCCACGATCAACGATCTGGCCGCGCTACGTTCCATGTGGAGCGTGGAACGCTTTGCCGTGGGGGAATTGGAGCGGCGGTTTACGGAGTTCCAAGTGGTGGAAGCGGCGGAGGGCAAGGTGATCGGGGCGCTGGCGTTGCAGATTCAGGGGAACCAAGGCCTGATCCATAGTGAAGCGATCGGTTCACCAGAGCACACGGAAGGGTTGCGCGCAGTGCTTTGGGAGCGGATCAAGAAAGTGGCGATCAATCACGGGCTGGCGCGTTTATGGACACCGGCGGTGCACACTCATTTTACACAGGCGGAATTTCGTGTGCCCACAGAGGCGGAGCAGGGGAAACGGCCGTCGCAATTCGGAGAAAGTGCAGAAGGCTGGCTGATGTTGCCACTGAAGGAAGAAACAGCCCAGACTATCTCGCTGGAGCAGGAGCTGGCGCTCTTCCGGGAGGCGCAGAAGGCGGAAGCGGAGGCGTTCCAGCAGCACGCCAAGAAATGGAAGTTGATGATAACGGCGGGTGCTTTCTTGTTTTTGATCTTGGTGTTCAGTGGAGCCTACTACTACTGGTACCAGTATCTTCGCAATCCGGACAAATTCAATATGCCGGAGCATGTTCCGGCAGCAAATCAGCCCGCCGCACCGGCGGCTCCAGTCGCGCCGACCAATGCGCCAGTGCCCAAGCTTTTGCCCCCACCACCGACAAATCCGCCGGTGACAGAGCCGAAAACCGCTCTAGGTAAACGGGTCAGGAAGCCTTCGGAGGCGTGATGGTGAACTCGTCCGCGTGGTAGGAGCTGCGGACCATGGGGCCGCTGGCGACGTGGGTGAAACCCAGACCTTCGGCGATCACCTTATATTGCGCGAACTTGTCCGGATGCACAAATTCCACAACGGGCAGATGCTTCAGTGTGGGCTGGAGATATTGGCCGAGGGTCAGGATGTCGCAGTCTGAGGCCCGCAAATCGCGCATGGCTTGCAGCAATTCCTCTTCCGTCTCACCGAGGCCGAGCATGATGCCGGACTTGGTGTAGATGGAGCCGCCGCGCTTTTCCTTCACCTTTTTCAAGACGCTGAGGGAGCGGTCATAGGTGGCGCGAAAGCGAACGGTAGGCGTTAGGCGGCGGACGGTTTCGAGATTGTGATTGTAGATATGCGGCGCAGCACGCAGGACATTTTCGATGGCGTCATCCTTGTCCAGGAAGTCCGGCACGAGCACTTCGATGACGATGCCGGGATTGGCGGCGCGCACGGCTTCGATGGTCTGGCGAAAATGTTCGGCACCGCCATCCGCGAGGTCATCGCGGGCGACGGCGGTGATGACGACGTGCTTGAGGCCCATGCGACGGGTGGCTTCGGCCACGCGGATGGGCTCATCGGCTTCCAAGGCCAAGGGCTTGGCAGTGCTGACGGCACAGAAACCACAGGCACGTGTGCAGCGGTCACCAGCAATCATGAAAGTCGCGGTGCCCTTGCTCCAGCATTCCCAGTGGTTCGGGCACTTGGCGCTCTCGCAGACGGTGTGCAGTTTAAGGCCATCCAGCAGGTTACGGGTTTTGGCGAAACCGCTTTGGGTGGGCAGATCGAGCCGGAGCCACGCGGGGAGGCGTGGCCGGGTCAGCTTGGGCGCATTTTCAGTGACAGCACTCATTACAACAGGCGGGGAGTGAAGCATGCCCGGAGGCAGCGCGCAACTAGCCTTGTGCTTTCTTCTCGAGGCGGTTCCAGAACTTCTCGAGCTGGCCGACATCGAAATCGGCCAGGATCTCGCCATCAATATCGATGCACGGAGCCTTGGTCTGGCCGGTCAGCGCGAGCATTTCCCGCTGGGCTTTGCCGTCGCTGGTGACGTCCAGTTGTTCGAATTCGATATGACGTTCCTCCAGCCATTCGATGGCTTCATCGCACCAGCCGCACCAGGGTTTGATGAAGAGGCGGACTTTGGTAGGTTTCCACATAAGCAGTGAACGTAAGTTAAATGACCTCGGTGATGATGGTGTCTTCGTGCTCGTAGGGCGGGGCGCAGCAGCAGAGAAGATGGAGGGTGGTGTTCCCGGTGTTCCAGATCTTGTGCTTCAATCCGGGCGGGATTGCGATGGCATCGCCGGGACCGACCTCGCGGGTTTCGTTCTCGATACGCATTCGGCCGGTACCGGCGGTGATGTAATAGATCTCCTCGGTCTTGAGATGGTAATGTTCCTGAGTGCTGCTGTTCACGGGCAGGCGGGCTTCGGCGAGGCTTTGCAGGCGGATGGCGCTGTTGCGGTGGGCCAGCAACTCGCGTATTTCCGAGCCGTCCTTCGTGATAAAGGCGGGCACTTCGCCGATATTCTTTACATCCATATCTGGGTGCAAAATAACGTCGGTTTCTTTTTCCGCTAGGCGAAAAAGAAAAAGGACGCCCGGTGAGGGGCGTCCTTCGGAGAGTGCAGATCGTGCGGTTTACTTTTTGGCAGCCGGAGTGACAGCGGCGGTCTTCGCCGGGGCGGCTGCTTCAGCCACTTTCTTTTCCGGTGCGGCGATGCGCAGGCTGCCACGGGCACCGAAGTTATGGGTGATGGGTTCGCCGTCTTTCTCGATGATCAGCGAGCAGTAGAGATTGCGGTGCATGCCCACGGGGCTTTGCGCGTCCACCTTGATGGGGAAGACGGCCTCGCTCATGTCCTTGGTGATCTCAATATCCACGGTCGTCACCTTGTTCGGCAGGCCCATCAGCTTGAGCTTAGCTTTGCCTTCAAAGGGCAGCTTCTGCTCGAGCTTGCAGACGACTTTGGAATCCTGGCCGAGTTCAGCGGTGGCCAGGTCGAATTTCAAGCCCACCATGGGCATCCCGATCTCCAGCTTCGCCATCTGGGAGGAGGTCCAGAGCGGAGCGCCTTTCACGGTGGCAGAGGCCAGCACGGGGAAGCGCCAGACTTTGGTTTCCGCGCCGCCATTGGCATTGATGGTGTAGGTGACACTGTTTGAGCCCTTCGCGATCGTGGCGCTGGAATCCGCACCCATGCCGGGCGGACGGAAGGGCATGTATATAGTGATCGGGTCATCGAAGCCTGCCTTGCGGGTGGCCACGATCTTCAATTGCATGCTACCTTCGCGCACCAGCGGCACTTTGGGTTCGATGATGTCGATCTTGAAGGGGGCTTCTTCAGCGACGGACACTACCAGCTTGTCGGCGTAGGTGGAGTAATAGATGGTGTTGTTCGGACGGCCCAGCACGAGGTTCAGCTTCTGGTCCAGACCGCCGGGAATGGTGCGGTCCGTCTGCTTGCCGTCCTTGTCCTTCTCGATGAGGCGTCCTTGCAAGTCTACGAACGTAGAACCCACAGCCGCATCCGGCGCGGCTTCAAACACGACCGGGACGCTCGTGAGGTTGCCGGGGATGTTGTCCACATCCACCTTCACGCCGGGGGGCAGGTCCTTCGGATCGAACACCACATCGCCACCGAAATTGTTGCGCTTGATGCTCATCATGGTCATGAAGCGGCCACCGCGCGGCACCACCATGGACTGACGGCCTTGCGAATCATCGCGATTCACTTCGGGGATGCTGTAAGATAGCGTCTGTTCCACCGGAGCGATCTCCGCGCGATAGACAAAGTTCGGACCGCCGCGACCGAGATGATCCGTCACGCGCACGAAGAATTCGCCATCGGCGGGGACGGTGAAGCGCAAGTAGCTGTCCGCACTGCCGGAGTCGTCATTGTTCGCGAGGCTGCGGCTGTCCTTGTCATAAACATTCAACACCGCATCCAAGGGGGAACGGATGCCCAGCGCGTACACATTGATCTCCCAGACCTGGCCTTTCTTGCCGGTGAAGCGGAACCAATCCTGATCGCCATTTTTCTCGATGATGCCGTTCATGGCCAAGGGAGCTTCTTGGGCGGTGCCGGAAGCGGTGGCCCGTTCATTGTTCGGCTCCGACTCCAGCACGTTCGGGAAGTCCGAGACGCGCAGCCAGTTCGGTGACGGGGCATTCAAACCGTTCTGCAAGGCGAGCGCGGGGAACTTGGGATCCTTCGCGCCGGGCAGGGTCACTTCCTGGGTAAAGTCACCAGAAGCATCACCGATGAATTTGACGGCGAGCTTTTCACCGGCCTTGCCACCGGCGGGATAAACTGCGAGGGGGCGGGGGAAATTGCCGACATGGAGGCGATACATCGCATCACGATTGCGCTCATAGGGTGCCTCCTGAATGTGAATGTAATAGGTGCCGTCTTCCGGAGCGATGACCGTCAGGGCGGGATCTTGCAGAAGCAGAGCGGTGTCATCGGCAGCGGCGACTTTGGAGCCATCCGCTTTCGTGATGGTGATGATGGGATCGAAGAGGTCGCGACCGAGGCGGATGCCTTCCACTTCCAAGCTGATGCGCTGACCTTTCTTGGCTTCCAAGGCGAACCAGTCTTCATCCTCGCGGCTGACGGTGCCGTTGACCGTCACATTGGCGGTGATCTTCTGGGCGGTTTCCCTCGTGTCATTAGCCGGCTTGTCCACTTCCATCACTTGGGTGAAAGGGCTGACGTAGAAGGTGCGCAATTCCGAGATGCCAGAAGCCGTACGCACGCGCATCTGATGTTCACCGGGCAGCACGGTGGGGGCGACCTTGATCAAGGTCTTCACCGAGTTGGCGTTGGTGGAGTTGACCTTGGTGACCTCGAAACCGGGGGAGTAGAAAAGCACCTGCTGGAAATCTTCCAGGCGCTGGCCGCGGAACTCCACTTCCAATTCAGTGCCGCGCTGGCCACCGGCGGGATAAGTGCCGTTCAGTACCGGGGATACGGCGAAAAGCGATCCGGCACCGGCCAAGGTGCTGAGAGAAATTGCCAACGACTTCTTCATAATTTTTCGTCTGCTACGTAGTGCTGCCAAGGGCTATCCGCCATTTTTCCTGTTCGAGCCTCCGGCTGGCAAGTCATTTTTCCTATTGCGAGCGAGACATTAGACGCCCCGACGGACTGGTTTCTTCAAAAGAAAAGCTGATTCGTTTCGATTATGCATCTCGTTGCTGTGGAGGATGATAGCGGTGATCGGCCGGTTTTCACCTAGATTTGCGGCAAAGGGAGGCCAATACCCCAAGGGAAGCCATTGGCACGGTCTGAGCTAATTAAGGGAGAAAACCGGCTGTTAGGTGTCTTTCCGGCCCAGGCGGGTTGCAATTCAACCAGCCAAAGCCGGGGCCTCATGCAGAATGCAGAGTAGGCACATAAATCAGCCAATAAAATGAAAGTACCAGACTTATGAAATCCCCAGCCAAAGTGTTCAGTTTGCTTGCGGGTGGACTGGCGTTGCTCGCGGTGTCGTGCGCGAGTGATCGCGGTTACGAGGCGCGAAATGCACCGAGGGAGCAGTTCTACTGCCATGCCTGTGAAGAGTACCATCCGTACCAGCATGAACATTACCGGTATTACGAAGATGCGCGTTACCAGCGCCCACATCCGGCGGCGTTTTCGAGAATCAAAGTGATCTCGCAACCCGGTCGCTCCACGCCCATGGGACCGCCGCCGGAAGACATCCGTCCCCGACAGGCTGATTAACACGGGCTGCGGCGGATGAGCGGGACGGGTGATTCGATCGAACTGTCGGCCCCGCCCGCAAAACATCACAACGTCCTGTTCGTGACAGCAGGCAGCCGGAGTTCTCCGGCAAAAATGAAAGAAACAGATTATGAAAACACCGATAAAATTCCTCACCTTGGTCGGCGCCTGTCTGGCGTTGTTCACGGTGGGCTGTGCCAGTCACAGTCACCGTGAAGTGAGAACTGCGCCTCGTGACCAGTTCTACTGCCACCATTGCACCGGCTATCACCCGTACAGCCATAGTCACTACCGGGTGTATTACAGCGATCGTTACCAGTCGCGGCACCATCATCAGCCGGCCCGGACCACGGTGGTAGTAGAGCCGACGGTCAGAGTGCCAGTGCCGCCGCCACCGCCCCGGCCACCGCATCCTTTCCGGAAGTTTGACTAACATGAGTCATCCATCCGCGGAGAGGATTAACTGGCGTTTGAATACAGTCCCGGCAATTTGAAATTGCCGGGATTTTTTAAGCAGCGGGCTGCGTAACTCTCTACTGTGCGGAAGGCAACCGGGGATTTGTCTCACTTCGATTTTTGCCCGACGGTGTTCACGGCGATGACGCGATACTTGTGCTTCACGCCCGCCTGGGCCTGCATGTCGGTATAGCGCATGAGGACGAGAGGTTGTGAGGGGGTGTCGCTGTATTGGAGGTTTTGAAAGATAGGGCGGCCGAAGGGGTTTTTGCCGTTCTCGGGTACATTGGCGAGGAACTGGCCATCGCGCTCGATGATGAAGCTGGCGAGGCCGCTTTCGACATCGGCTTCGGATTCCCAGGACAGTTCGTTGCCGTTCACTTTGAGATTGGTGGGAGCAGGGGGCGGGGTATCGTCGGTCACGGCGGTGTCTTTCACATATTGAGTCCACGCTTTGGCGATGGCTTGATTCGGCAGCCAGACGGATTTTTCCACGGCACCGGTGAACTTAGAGGCAGCTACAGGAGCGATGATTTCTCCTTCGCCGAGGTAGAGCTGGGCGAGCCATGCTTTTTTAGCGGACATGGGCTTGAGCGGGGCACCGACCTTGGCGGGCAGGCGGGCGGCCAGGCAGGCATCGAGCCAGGGGATGGCGAGGTAGCGTTGATTGCCGCACTCATGAGAGGTCAAAGGATCGGCGGAGACGCCGATGAGGGCACCTTTGCTACGCATCGCGACAAAGAAGGTTTCCACACCTTTCCATACACCGGCGAAGCGTCCGTCTTTGACGGTGACGCCTTCTTTCGTGCCGAGATTGCACATGACGGGCACCTGGGCCACCGTTTCGGTGATGGCGTAATCCGGTTTGGGTGTGCCCGGAGTCAGGGGAGGGACGCCGGAACGCAGCCAGGCGGCGGCGACGCGGTCGGGATGGAGCAAGACCATGCCGCCGGACCAATGACCACCACCGCTATGTCCCCACAGCGCCCAAGGGACCTTGGCGAGTTCGGGATGGCCGGATTGCGTGCCCAGATCGGCCAGAGATTTCTGGAAGGTGGCATCGGAGCCGTTGCGGGGATCGCACCACATCTGGCAGTTGGCTTTATCCGGCTGCTCGTACGTCGGTGATAGAAGGGCGCAACCATGTTTCTTCGCCAGTGCTTGCCAGTGCAGGTCAAATGCGCCGGTCTGGCCGGATTTGCAGGAGCCTTCACCGCATCCGTGTTGATGGACGACCACGCCGCGCACGGTCTTGAGACCGGGTGGAATCCAGAGGGTGTAATTCACGGGATAAACCAGTTCACCGGGCTTGGTGGACGCCTCATAGCGCACGCGGTAATAGGGTGGCGCGACGGGAAGCGGCTCATCGTAAGGGGCAACCTGAGCGGTCGCCGAAATGGCGAGGGCGAGAAAGAGCAGGATAAAATGACGCATGGGTGGAGGTGCTATATCGGGGATCAGTCACTCAGGCAAGGATGAGAACGCGAGAGATGTGTTTTTGCCGCATAATGATGCCGAGGTGGAGAGCTTGCGTGAGCGGAGGGTTTGCTTCAGTCTTTGGGGAACAATCCTTGAAACCTGCGGGCGGTGCGATGACGTCTATATTAAGAACGTTTTTTATGAGTTTCAATTTTCACAGAGCGGGATTTAGGCAGAGCCTCCTCACGTCGGCTGCTACGGATGGGGATGCGGGGAAAC
>JAJNBN010000117.1 GCA_021156225.1 Verrucomicrobiota bacterium
AACCATCCCCAAACGTGAAACCTGAATATTACGAATGGCGCACGTACTCGCTCAAGACTGCCGACCAACTGGCGCTGGTGGAGCGGCACTGGGCCAAGGCGGCGATCCCGGCCTTGAACCGCCTCGGCATCCAGAACGTCGGCACCTTCCGCGAACAGACACCGGCTGCGGCGCCGAAGTTCTATGTGTTGATCACCTATTCCAGCCTGGAACAGTTCCAGACCGTGAATGCCAAGCTGGCGACCGATGCTCAATATCTGAAGGACGGCGCCGAGTACCTGGGCGTGGAAGCCACCAGCCCGGCCTATGCGCGGATCGAGAGCACGTTGATGGTGGCCTTTGATGGCATGCCGAAACTGGAAGTGCCCAAACTCAAAGAGCAGCCCCGAATGTTTGTGCTCCGCACCTACGAGAGCCATAACGAAACGGCGGGCAAAAAGAAGATCGAGATGTTCAACAAGGGCGGCGAGATCGACATCTTCCGCCGGGTCGGCCTCACGCCGGTCTTCTTCGGAGAGACCATCATCGGTACCGCCCGTCCGAACCTGACCTATCTGCTCGTCTTCAAGGACATGGCCGATCATGACAAGAGCTGGAACACGTTCCGGGGCGATGCGGCTTGGGTGAAGCTGAAGGCCATCCCCGAGTATGCGGATGCCAAGATCGTCTCGAAGATCACCAGGATCATGGTGGTCCCGGCCGAAGGCTCGCAGATTTGATATGGCCTGCACGCTACGCTTATGAACCGCCGCGAATTCCTCACTGGCACCAGCGCTGCTGCATTGCTCGCCACCTCGGCCTTCGCGCAAACCGGAGCGAAGCCGGGCAAGATCAAGATCGGTCAGATCGGCACAACGCACGCGCATGCGGCGGGGAAGTTGGCGGCCATCCGCAAGCTTTCGGATCAGTTTGAACTGGTTGGCGTGGTGGAGCCGGACGGAGAACGTCGGGAAAATGCGTTGAAGGACAAGGCCTATCAAGATGTCACGTGGCTCACCGAGGAACAATTGCTCAACGTCAAGGGTCTGCAGGCGGTGGCGGTGGAGACGGAAGTGAAAGACCTGCTCACGACGGCTGAAAAATGTGTGGCCGCCGACAAACACATCCATCTCGACAAGCCTGCCGGAGAAAAGTTTTCACACTTTCAACGCATCGTGGAAAACGCGCGGCGGCAAAAGCTCATCATCCAGATGGGTTATATGCTGCGCTACAATCCCGGCGTGCAGCTTTGTTACCGGGCAGCGAAGGAAGGCTGGCTGGGCCGGGTCTTTTCCATCGAGGCCGCGATGAGCAAGGCCTTGGACAAAAATGCCCGCGAAGGGCTGAAGCGTTATCCAGGTGGTGCGTTGTTCGAACTGGGCTGCCATGTGTTGGATTCCGCCGTCTTCGTCTTGGGCAAGCCGCAGAAGGTGACTGCTTTCAATCGCAGTTCATCGAGTGTGAATGACGGTTTCGCGGATAATCAGTACGCCGTGCTGGAGTATCCGCATGCCACGGCGATCATCCACAGTGCCGTGGTGGAAGTAGGCGGTGAAGCGCGTCGGCAGTTCACCGTGAGTGGTGAGCAAGGCACCGTGGAGGTGCGTCCGCTGGAAGCGCCCAAGGTGCGGCTCTCCTTGGATCGCGTGCAGGGCGATTTCAAAAAGGGCTGGCAGGACGTGGATCTGCCGAAGCTGGCTGGTCGCTACGATTTGGAGTTCCTTGATCTGGCTGCCTCGATACGGGGCGAGAAGGCTTTTGCGTGGAGCTACGATCATGATCTCGCCGTGCAGGAGACGCTGCTGAAGGCGAGCGGTTTGAAGGTGGATTAGCGCTTACCAGTCTCCACCTTCGGAAACTCCGCTTCGTAGTGCTTGAACCGTTCGGTCACGTCGAGGATGTATTGCTTGGTGGTGGGATAATCCATGGCCGCCATGAACGCGGCGCTGTTCGTGGAGGCTTCGCCCTTGTTCCAGCGCAGGACATGGGTGCGACCGGCATTGTAGTCGGCCAAGGCATAGGGTAACGGATCTTTTAAGTGGAGATAGCGGCGCATCAGTTTGCGCAGATACCAGGTACCCGCCATGACGTTGAGGTTTGGATCAAGGAGGTCTTTGTGTTTGAAACCCTTGCGTTTCTCCGCCTCCGCCCATTCCATCGCCGCCGGTTCGCGGATCTGCATCAGACCGAGCTCCTGGGCGGAGCCGCGGGCATCGGCCTCGAAGCGGCTCTCCTTCCAGACGACGGCTTTGATGAGCGCGGGGTGCACGCCATATTTGCCCGCAGCAGCGACGATGGCGTCATCGTAGCGGTGCTCTTTTTTCTGGCTAAGCCACCAGATGAGAAAGAGTCCGTCCACCAGCGCCAGCGCGAGAAAGAACCAAAGCCATTTGCGTTTCCGCATGGGAAAGAAAACCCTTCAACCACGAATGGACACGAATAAACACGAATCGAGAGGGAACAGTCTCCCCGTTGGTGTTCATTCGTAATTTGCTAAATACTAGAACAAGCTGTTCACCGCCGTGCCGAGGACGCTCAGCGGGCCGGTGTCTTCCAGGCCTTCGGTGGCCTTCTCCACCTTTTGCAGCGTCATCTTCACGTTCTTGTAGAAGCTCTCGTCATTCACCAGCTTGCCCACGGAGCCCTGGCCTGAATTGATCTTCACGAGGATCTCCTTCAGGTTGACCATGGCCGTTGTGGTTTCCGTATAGAGCGTTTCATCCTTCAGCATCTTGCCGAGGGAACCTTTGCCTTCGTTGATGTCAGCGACGACCTTGCGGGCATCCACGAGGGCGCCTTCCGCCTGTCCGAGCGCGCGATTGGCATTACCCACGATCGTGCGGGCTTCACCGATGGCTACTTTGATGTCCTCCGCCGTGGTGTTCAGCGTGTTGACGGCGGTCTTGGCGTCATTGAACAGGCTTTCATCCGTCAGGATTTTGCCCATGGTGCCTTTGCCTTCAGCCATCTGCGTGGAGACATTTTGCAAGTTGCCGAGGATGGCGCTGATCTTCGGATTGTTGTCCTTCAGGAAGTCGGTCATCGGTCCCAGCACGTTCTGGAGGCTGTCACCGCTGAAGCTCTTGGTGACGTTCTCGATGCCCGTGGCCACGTTGTCCAGCTTGGCCATGATGGCGCTCAGGTCCGCCTGTTCGAGGGTTTCGATGGTGGCGCCGTTCTCAAATTTGGTCGGTGCGGTGCCGAGGTTGATGGAGACGAAGTTCTGGCCCATGAGCCCGGCGAACTTGATCGTCGCCTTGCTGTCCGTCTTCACGTCCACGCCCTCGTTGATCTTCATCGAGACTTTCACCTTGTCGTTCTCGAAGCCGATCTTGTCCACGCGGCCCACTTCCACGCCGGCCATCTTCACGGGATCGCCGACTTTCAGTTCCTGCACGTTGGCGAAGCGGCCGTTCAGCTCGTAGTTCCGCTTGAAAAGGTTGGAGCCGCCCACCATCTCAAACAGGATGAAGGCCGCGATCATCGCAAGGGCGAAGAACAAGCCGAGCTTGGTTTCGAGCGTGTTTTTCATAAGGCTTAATTTAGCTTAAAATTTGAAACTGGCGTTAAGAAATTTTTGGACCTGTTCGTTCTTGGACTGCTGCAGCTCTTTGGGCGTGCCGACTTCCAGCACCTTGCCGTCATACATGAGGGCGATGCGATCCGCGATGCCAAAGGCAAGGTCGCGATCATGGGTCACGACGATGGAGGTCACATCGTTCTCCTGGTTGAGCCGCTTGATTTCCTGACCGATGGTCACGGCGATCAGGGGATCCAATTCACTCGTCGGCTCATCGTAGAGGATGACTTGGGGGTCAATCACCAGGGCGCGGGCGATGGCCACGCGCTTTTTCATGCCGCCAGAGAGCGCTTCAGGCATCCGGTTTTCTTGACCTTTCAGTCCCAGAGCTTCCAGCTTCTCTGTCACCAGGCGATCGATGTCTTTTTGCGGCATCAGGCGATGCTCGGTCAGATACAGGCCCACGTTCTCGGCGACCGTCAACGAGTTCAGCAAACCGCCGGACTGAAACACCATGGCCAGCCGGTAACGCTCGAGCATGTCTTCCGCCTGGATGGAATGACCGTCGATGAGCACATCGCCCGAATTGGGCGTTTCCAGGCCGATGAGGTGCTTGAGCAGCACGCTCTTGCCGCTGCCGCTGGGCCCCATGATGACGAAGACCTCGCGAGCTTTGATGTTGAGATCAATGCCATGCAACACCTCGACGCTGCCGAAACTCTTGCGGAGTCCCTTGACCTCGACGCTGACGCTGGGGTGCTGGTTTTGGGAGGCCTGGCTCATAGATCGAAATACAGCAAAACACGCGTGACGACGTAATCGAGGATCAGGATCATCACGATGGAGTTCACCACGGCCTTGGTCACCGAGCGGCCGATGCCGCGCGGCCCACCGATAGTGCACAGGCCCTGATGGCAGCAGACGATGCCGATCGTCATGGCAAAGATGAAGCTCTTGATGAGGCCGTTCAACACATCGCCCAGCTCCACCACACTGCGCAGATTATTGAAATAGCTGGCGAAGGAGATGCTGATGTCATTGTTGAACACGGAGACCAGCGCACCACCCATCCAGCCCACCATGATGGCGAAGATCACCAGCATGGGCAGAGCCAGGCTGATAGCCACCACGCGCGGCAACACCAGGTAATGGATGGGATTGATGTTCATCGTCTTGAGCGCATCGATCTCCTGATAGACGCGCATGGAGCCGATCTCCGCCGCCATCGCCGAGCCGATGCGGCCGGCGATGAGCACGGCCATCATCACCGGCGCCAGCTCTTTGCAGACGGACAGGCCCACGATACCGCCGATCAAACCGGACAAACCGCGCTCCACCATCACGGGACCGGTCTGGAGAGCCAGCACGCCACCGATGAAGAGGGAAAGAATGCAGGCCATCAAGAGACTGGCATTGCCGATCTCGAAGAGCTGGTCGAACATCTTCAGGCGCTGCCGCCACAACTGCGGGAGGGCCTGCAGCGTGCGCCAGAAAAGGATGAGCATTTCACCGATGTCCTGAAACATAGTCTATGGCTTCGAGTTTGCGCCTTCCTGCACGGCAGGTTTCGGGCCATTCGCCTTTTTGCCCAGCGGGATGTAAAACAACCGGTATTGCCGGGCTTCCGGCGTGGATTGATACTGGAAAAGGCCGAAGAGGAGCGAGCACTTTGTCTGTTCGGGCGACTTGTCTTTCCGGTAGAGGTTCCACAACAGCGAATGGCTGGAGGCCTCTGTCTTCGGATTTCTCTCCGTCCGCCACACCGACCAGAGCGGTGAATAACTGCGCTCGATGCTCTTGTTGTTCGGCAGCATCGGCTCCAACGGCGCAAAGATCTGCAGGCGATACTTGTCATCCAGACCCTTGCGCGAGGTGAAGAATGGCCAGAAATCCACGCGGCGGAGATGCTTGCCGGTATCCGTGTTGCGCTCGATCAAGTCCGAGTAGAGGAAGAACATGATGCGGGTGCGTTCGCGGTCCAAGGGCGCGGACTGGATACGGTTATACTTCCAAACGGGCCAGAGGTAGAAATCACTCTGTTTGAAAGAATTCTTGGCTTTGCCGAAGAGCGGCCAGATACGGTTCACGGTCTTTTCCCCGCGGGCAAAAACGATCAAAGGCCAGGGCAGCCCGTACTCGTGATACTTCTTCTCGCGATCATCCGTGTAGGTGAAACCGAGCGGCCAGGGAAAGGTGTACGAATCACGCAAGGGCGACTGGTAGATGCTGTAGAGCGGCAGCAGAATCCGGATCTTCTGGGGATTGTCGGTGCCGAGATTCACATCGTTGTGATGGTAGATGGGCCACAGGGCAAACCATTTGTCATGCGCCGGGATGGGCTCCACCTCACCGAAACCATTGGTCTTGGTGGTCATGCCCTTGAATTCATGGCCGAAGATAGGCCAGAACTGCCACCCGCTCAAATTGTCACCCTTGCGCAGATGGAAGAAGGGATAGACGTAGTTGTCCGTCACCACATCCTTCTTGCGGCTCTGCCCGTAAAGGGGGAAAGCCACGAAGAAGATCTCATCGCGGAAGAGGCGGTTTTTCAGCGTGCCGTAAAGCGGGAAAAGCGCGGTGTAGTTGTGAACCGGATCGGGCGAGCGCTGCTGGAAATAGAACGGGAACAGCGTGAAGCGGTTCTTCTCTACCTCCTTGTCCAGGGTCTTGCCGCCCGCGAAGGCGAACACCTGCAGGATATGGAACCGATACTCCGCCCCGAAGCGGTCATAGCTCAGGAGCGGATACAGGATATCCATCTCCGTCATGTCCATGTCGGGGTCGGTCGTGTGGGCGATCAACGGGGGAATTGCCCACAGGGTATTGCTCTCACTCTGCTGACGGTAAAAAAGCGGTCCCAGCGTTTCGAACCGATGGCCGGGTTGAAGTGTCAGAGGAAAGGTATGCGCCAACGGCCCCGCCGAGAGGGTATTGGTTTGGGCTGCTGCCGGGCGGACGATCAGGGTCGCCAGCAATGCGGTCAGCAGCGTTAAATAGCGCAATGTCATTAACTTGTATCAGCCCAAGGCCGGGCTAACTTTACTTTGCCTTAGCGAGCCGTCAAGGGAAGGAGCAGGATTCCCGAGGTGCTACGCAGTGGCGGCAAAAACAAACTATATCGTTATCGTTTTCGGGTTATACACCCTAAGCTGCTACTTTTTGGCAAAATCGGGTTTGACTTTTTATCCACAGCTTATTAACTTTCCCGACAATTCGATTGAGGCAATTACCTCGGTTCCTCCCGGCCCAGTGGCAATAGTGCATTATTGTCACTGGGTTTTTTTCATTTTCCAGCCCGCGCGCGTGAGAAAAATCAGCAAGGCCGGCAGGAACGTTAACGAGGCAATCATGCACGCCGCCGTTCCCAGCGACATCACCCAGCCCAAGGTCTTGATGCCTTGATGTTCGGCCAAAATAAGGCTGCCGAAGCCAGCCACGGTGGTCAGCGCGGAGACGATCACCGCCTTGCCCGTGCTCTTGGCTAGGATGCTCGGGTTTTGCTCTTCCGCGAACCGGTTCAGGATGTGGATACCATTGGTCACGCCGACGCCCACCACCAACGGCAAGGTCATGATGTTCGCCGGATTGAACGGAATGCCGAAGGTGCCCATGATGCCCAACGTCCACAAACTGCCGATCGCCACCGGTAACAGCGCAAGGATCACGCACAAGATCGAGCGGAAATGCATGAACACCATGATCGCGATGGCGATGAGCGCGTACCATGCGGCTTCCTCATAGCTCTTGCGCAACAGGTCCGTGTATTCCAGCAACTGCACCGGTGTGCCGGTGATGATGGGTTTGTTAGTATCCTGCGGATCGAGCGTCCGGCGCAACTCGCCCACAAATTTTTCCTGCACATCGCGCCGCCAGACATCGTCCTTCGGGTAAGCCTGGATGAGATACTTGCCGCCCACGCCGATGAACCGGTGACGCAAGGCGGGAGGCAGATCCTCCGCGCGCAGAGGCGCACTGTCATCCTGTGTCTTCAATGAGGCGAACGTGTCGCGCAAGTCTTGCAACAACGCTTGCTGATAGAAGGCGACCTGGAAGGAGTTCGCGTTTTTGTTCCCGGCATTGATTCGGATGCGAAGTTCACCCACCACTTTCCAAACCGACCGCAGGCTGGCTTCCAATTCCGGTTCGTTCTTGTCCTGGATCATTTCCAGCGCCTTGCCGAAGTAACCCTGCAGCGAGTAAAGCGTGAGGCTCAGCTCATTGATGTTGGCCGGCTGTTCGTCCAACGTGGCGAAGTGGATGTCGGCCACGGCCTGCTTCACCTTCGTGACATACTCGAGCTTGCGCGTCTGGTCTTCCGAAAGGTAGCGGCTCATCGACTGCACATCCGCCACTGAAGATAGACCGCGCAACTTCTTCTCGATCTCCAAGGCCTCGGGCAACGTGTCCGCAACGACCGCGCCGTAGAGCACGGAATTGGAGGCGGAGTTGATGAGCTTCTTCTCATACACCACGGCGGGCAGGCCGTGGGACTGCATGTTCAGCAGGTTGTAATCGAAGATCACATGACGCGCCTGCCAGAAGCACAGCGCGCAGAGCAGCACCGTGACGGTCATCACCAGTTCCGGGCGGTCCAGCCACAGCCGCTCGATGCGTTCACGCCGGTCTTCCTTAGGTGGATGCACGTGATCGATGACGTTCTGACGGCCTTTCAAAAGCAGCGCGGGCAACATGGTCATCATCGGGATGAGGCAGACCACGAGGCCGCCACCCGCGATGACGCCCATCTCCTGAATGCCCTTGAAATCCGTGAAACTCATCGCGAAGAACGCGCCCGCCGTCGTCAAGCAACCGGTGAAGATGCCCATGCCCGTGTTCACCATCGCCTTGTTCAGGGCCGTTTGCTGCGTGGCACCATGGCGCAACTCTTCTTCATAACGCGTCACCAGGT
>JAJNBN010000118.1 GCA_021156225.1 Verrucomicrobiota bacterium
AAGCAGCAAATGGGCATGGAACTCACGGAACAGGAGATCGCCGAGTTCAACGAACACCGCGACGCCCTCCTCGCCAACCCCATCGCCAAGAACTTCCTCGATGCCCAGCGCGAAGTCAGCAGCATCCAGGACTACGTGATGAAGCACGTCACCAAGACCTTTGAACTCGGTCGCCTCCCGACCCAGGACGACATGGATGATGGCGGTTGCTGCAACAGCGGCGGCGGCTGCGGCTGCAGCTAGTTCATCTCTTTAGAAATCAAAAACCCGCTGAAGGTTGCCCTTCAGCGGGTTTCGTATTTTCAAGCTGGTTTACTTCAGCGTCATCAGGAACTCGATGACGTCGCGGATGTCCTGCTTGGGCAGTATCTCCGCAATACCGGGCGGCATGCCTGACAACCCCTTCTCGCGACCCTTCACATCCGCTTTCTTCACCTTCACGGTTTTGAACCCGTCCTCGTCCTGGATGAGGATGCTCAATTCCTCCCCCGCTTCGCTCTTCAAGATGCCTGCCACCGTCGTGTCATCCTTCTTCGTGATGAGCACCGTATCGAAGCCCTGTGCGATCCGTGCGTTCGGGTCCACGATTGATTCCAGCAGATACTCGCGATTGACCCGCGTGGCCACGCCATCCATCGCCGGCCCCACATCGCCACCCTCTTTCTTGATCTGATGGCAGCGCAAGCACGACGCCTCAATCTTCTCGTAGAAGATCTTCTTGCCGTTCTCAGCGTTACCGCCCCATTGCAAGTCGCGATACTTGGTCGTCAATGTGCCCGAGTTCAGCGTCGCGATATACTTCGCCACCTTGTCGCTCAACGCCTTCTCACTCGCCGTTCCCGCTTCCTTGCCCTTGCCCGCAACAGTAACATTGCGCGACTCCGCCGCCGCCACGATGTCCCACCGGATCTCATTCGGCACCTTGCCCGCGATCAATTTGTCCACCCATTGCCCGAGCAACTCATCCGCCTTGGCCCCTTTGATTCCCGCCAGCGATGCCAGCGCGCCCTGCTTCTCCCCGTTGGAACCCTTCTCCAGAATGCTCGCGAGCTGGATCGTCGCATCCTTCGGTCCGATCTTCGCCTGGATGCGATTGCCCTCCTTGCGCAAGATCTCCGCCTTGTCCGCGACCGCCACCTGCACCACTTCCGCTAGCTTGTCATAACCCAGCGTCTCCAGCGCTTTCAACGCCTCCACCCGCACCTTCGCCGCCAGCTTGGCATCTTTCACCAACTCCGCGATGACCGGTGCCGCGCTCTTCAATTTCAGATCGCTCGCCGCCTCGATCGCCGCGATGCGCACATCATCCGGCGCCGTCTTTAAGATACCATTCAACACCGGCTGCAACGCCGCCGTCGCCGTCTTCTCATCCCGTTGCGTCAACGGACGATAAATGCCCACGATGCGATCCCGCTGTGGCGGATTCGCCCAGCGGCCCAAAGCCCCCAGCGATTCCGTGCGCGTGATCACCGTCGCGTTCTTGTCGGCCGCCGCTGCGGCGAGCGCCCGTGCATTATCCGCCGTGCCCACGCGGTAGTTCGCATTCACCGCGCGCAGCGCGATCGGTTCCACCTGTGCCGGCTTGCCGATGAGCGACGCCAGCTTCGGCATCGCCGAAACGATCGGCGCATCATTGATCGCGCGCGCCGCTTCCAGGGCGATGAGCGCATCGCTGTCATTCAAGAAATTTGCGACCGCAGGCAGCTCCAACCGGCGCATCGCCAGCAAGCTCGCCAGCCGCACCGACTTGGACGAATCCTTCGCCGCCGTCTCCAACGCCTCGATATCATTGATCCACGTCAACGCCATCACCCCCGCATGCCGCAGATACAGATCCTTATCCGCATTCACCCGGAGCATGTCGATGACCGCGCCCGTCGAGCTCTTCTGCCCGATCTTGCCCACACCCATCGCCGCGAAGTACTTCACGCGATCGCTCGAATCCTTCAGCAACTTCACCAGGTCATTCAGCGATTTCGCGTCCTTCGCATCACCGATCACCTTCGCCACCTGCGCCCGCACCTCTTCATCCTTGTCCGCCAACAATCCGCGCAACGCCTCCAATGCCTTCGGCGATTGCTTCGTGAATTGCCCCAAACCCCAGACGCCGTGCAAACGCGCCAGTTGATTCGTGGACTTCTGCGCCGCCTCCGCCAGCAGCGGGATGGAGCTCTGCCCTTTCGCCACCAAAGCGAATTGCGCCTCCTGGCGCACGCGCTTGTCCTTGTGCGGCAGCAAGCTCGCCAGTTCCTTCGCCGAACGCTGATCAAACCCTTCCGCGAAAAGCTGCTTCACCTGCGCCACCGCCGGGTCCTTGATCGCTTCCGGATGCACCATGCGATAGATGCGTCCGCGCGCGGACTTCGGCCAGTCATGATGCCAGTCCGAGAAATACAGCGCGCCGTCGTAGCCGAACTCCACATCCGTCACCAACGTGTTCCAGATGAACTTGCCGTGGTCCACCAGTTCAAAGCTCGCGCCCTTCGGCTTCACCGTATGCCGATGCATGCCGGACACCGACGCCTGCCCCTTGAAATGACAGAGGAAAAAGCTTCCGCGAAACTCTTCCGGGAAACCTGTGCCCGGATTGAAAACCAGGCCCGACGGCCCGTTCTCCAGCCACGCCACCGGCGGCAGGATGTAAGCCGCCGTATTGTCCGGAGCCGGATGCCACAGCTTCTCGCTGTTCCACGGACCCGCCCGGCCCAGTGGCGCATGCTGATAACCCACGCGCCAACCGCTCTCTCCACCCTCCACTACATACACCCAGCGTTCGCGATCACCATTGTCCGAGTCATTATCACCTGTGAAAAGATTGCCGTAATCATCGAAAGCCAGCTCCTGCGGATTCCGCAACCCGCGATGCACGATCTCCAATTCGGACCCGTCCAGATTGCAACGGAACACCCCTCCTTCATCAGGATACGCCAGCGTCTTGCCTTCCTTCGTTTTGATATTCGCTCCACGATCACCAATGCTGAAATAGAGCTTCCCATCCGGCCCGATCGCCAGCCCATGGAAGTCATGCCCCGTGTAACTGTAGCGCACACCCCAGCCATAGCTCATCGACTTGCGCTTGTCCGCCTTGCCGTCGCCATTCGTATCTTCCAACTCCCACAAGTTCGGGATGTTCGTGAAATAGACTTTGCCCTTCCGCGCCAGCACCCCGGAGGCGATGCCATCCAGCATGGTATTGAAGCGGTCCGCATACACCGTGGAGTTAGTCGCCATCCCGTCCGCCCCGCGCTGGATGTAGCGCACCACTTCCGATTCGATCGTCAGATCATCCGCCGCCGGCCCGAAATGTTTCCGGGTGAATGCGATGCGATCCTCCACCGTGCGCGCCGCCAGATCATCCTCCAGCATGAACATGTAGTGCCGGATATCCAGCACCGAGCTGCGATAACGATACGTCTCCGAGACGAAGAAATTATTCTGCTCATCGATCGCGAACGCCACCGGATTCGCCAGCATCGGCTCCGCCGCCACCTGGTCGATCTTGAACTCCTTGGGGAAGGTGAACTTCTTGATGTTGTTTATCCCCTCGTCGGAAGCAGGCGCCACCACCGGGAACGGCTGGCGATTTTCCTTCTTCGGAGCAGCGGAGATCTCAGCCGCCTGTGCGGAATGAGACAGCATCGCCGCCACCACCACACAAACCGACAAAAAACCAGACTTCAAGGACTTGCGCATAGAGACGGTTAACTTACGGACTGAGAAACCGAAATCAAGGGACGAAATAGCCTTTCCCATCGTCGTCGTTCTCGTCCTCGTCGTCGTCCTCGAACCCCCTCCCATGCCGGTAAGGATCGGCCTGTACAGTGACCGCGGGGATTCCTCCCGGCCCCATGCCAAGGTCCTCACCGCGCCCCCTCCAAACCACCGCGCGATCTCGACTCCTCCACTACCCTTCATCCTTCTCCCCTCAACTCTTCCCATAACGCCTCCTCTTTCTACATTCTCACTTCTTCATTCTATTCGTTTGGGATTTTCGAGCTGCCGGTTTCCATTCACCGCTCACTCACTCAATCCTCCTACGTTTACTATGCCGACCCGGGAAGCCAGCTATGAAAAGAATAAGCTAAAACCGCAATTCCACCACCGAAAAACCTTAAAACTTATTCACAAAACCCAACCATTTGCCGTGCAATAAATTGTAGCAAACCTTATCCACGCAACTCGCATTTTGACATCGGCTGGAGCGCGGGTTGTCTCAACCCGCAGCTACTCCCCTAAGCAAAGCCAGCATTCAGAACGCCCGCAGCCACCCACTTTTCAACTCGGCTATCGGCGATTTCCCATTTTCGGAACCTGAATTTCCATCACCGCTCCGCCATGCCCTCCTTAGACTTGAAACCTCGGCCCCAAACCCTAAGACTCCTCCCCGCCATGGAAATAGAGGACTACTTCACCGCCGACATCGCCGAATCCTGGCGACGTTGCCTCCGCATCTGGCAACAAGCCGGTCGCGTGGAAGACAAGCCCTTTGGCGTGCGTCGCCCTATCTACATCCCTTCTCCCGGCAAATGTCTCGGCAAAGAATTCGCCTCCCGCTTCCGCTATGAATGGGAGTTCCTCCTCCCCAAACTTGAATCCCCCACGGAGCTTCATCGCATCTGCGCCTTCGATCTCCTCGTCCTCGTCGCCTGGGAATACTATTGCAACGTCGATCCTCTCCCTGCCGCCATGGAAAAGATCACCGCCCCGATTCCCGAACCCGCCCTCAGCGACATCCGTGCCGAATACACCGCCTTCACCGGCCAAACCGTCGGCCAATTCCTCCCCTTCCTTCTCGACCACGGCTAACCCGTAACCGTCCCGCACGCGGGAAGGCGGACGCTAACCCCAGCCAACGAAAGGAGTCTCTTGCTAAACACCCCACCCGCCTTCCCCTGTCCCGTCAGTGACTCCCGAAAATAGCCCACCATTTCTAATGGTGGGAAATCTGCTCCCTCCCCTCAAGCCCCTCTAGGGGCGAAAGAATCCCTGTTCTATCCCAAAGGGATTCCATCAATCAGCCCAGCGTTGGCATGCGACGCAGGAACATGACTACGCTGGGTAATCACGCGAAAATACTTCTACCCGGAATGGATTGCATCAATGGAGCGCAATTTATCCACAGCAATCCTCCCGTGCCTTTCGCTTGTCCGCGGCATATTTATCTTCTTTCGCAATCTAAAATCCCCGCAGCGAACCACCACCCAAAGAGAGCGGCTTTTAAGCCACCTATCCAACAAGCAGAGAGGTCATGGCTTATGGTTTGTTTTTCTTAATTTATTTAGTTTATCGTTCGCTTTTTTGACCAAGTCGGCTGGCGCTCCAACCAACTCGATTACCGCAGTGTAATCTTCAATCGCTTTGTCTATCTCGTTTTTATCACTATAAACTAGGCCTCTATTGGATCGAGCCACGGCTACTTCCGCCGCTGGAATCTCGGACGCTTCAATTACTAATGTACAATCTTCAATAGCCTTTTCTTTTTTCCCCTGAAGGATGTACCCCGCCGCGCGACTAACACGAGCTTTAGCAAGCACCTCTGCAGAAACATCAGGAAAACCTATCACCACGGTGTAATCTTCCATTGCTTTATCCAGCTCATTTTTTTTACTATATTGAATACCACGATTAAGCCGCGCTCTAGCAACACTCAACAGCGAAGCTCCCCGCAATTCAATTGCCGCTGTGTAATCCTTAATCGCTTCTTCAGATTCACCTTTTTCACTGTATATAACTCCGCGATTAAATAGCGCCTGAGAAATCTGTTCCACAGGAGCCCCAATTAAATTGATCACCGCAGTATAATCTTCTGCTTCCATTTTAGTATCATTTTTTGTTCCATATGCCAAAGCCCGACCAACCCGCGCTCTCGCAATTTGCGTTACCGGAGCTTCGAACAAATCAATCACCGCCGTGTAACCTTCAATCCCCTTATCCACGTCCCCTTTTTTGTGGTAGCAGTAAGCCCTGCGGTAAAGCGCAAGAGCCCTCTTATCGACAGGAAACGATGTCTTGATGTTTACGAGTTGGCTGTAACCAGTTAACGCAGCGTCCCAATCATTATTCGCATAGCTTAAACCAGCTTGCCGTTCCAACTCTTCCCATGCGAATTTTCCACTTAACGGCACCGCAAAATGTTTTTGCGCATCTTTCAATCGCTCAATCACTTGCATACGAATCTGTTCAACATCAAGAGGCGCATCCAAAACCGCATGAACACAGTCACTTTTATCCAATTTTTGACCGCTCTGAACTCCTGACAAGCTCACACACTCAAGCTGCGTAAGCATAGAACGAATAGGGTTATACAGCATCTCGGTATTCGGTGCTCCAGGACAAAGCAGGCCATGAAGTTCCGCCATAAAACTGCCTCCATCAGCAATCTCCACCCAATAGGCATTGGGATGCGTGCCAAGAAACCTTCCGACACTCTCTGAAATGCTGCCACCTCCACGTGCAAGCCAGTAGAGGTTATTCGAAAAGGTCTTTGTCTGATTCAACGCTTCCAACAAGCAATCATCCCAACCACTGTATCCTAAGACTATTACTCCATGGCTTCCCAGATATGCTGCAAGATCTCGAGCATTCTGCTGCTTAAGCAAAGCAATCTGCTCATCTGTATTGGCCATATAGGGCCGGTGAACACTGCCGTGCGCATAAAACAGGTGCATGGCTGGATGATGATCCGTCTGCAATGCATCGGCCGACAGAAATTCAGGCCGATCCGTCATATAGTATAGTAGCTGGAACAGTTGAAGCGAGGTCTGCAATAATGGGTCAAAGTTGGTAGTAAAAATGGTGCGCGCGAACTCGCGTCGCCCAGTGTAGAGCGGCTTTTTATCAGAGCCGGGTTCTCCAGTCCGCTTCTGAAGCGATAGCAGCGAAGCTAGATAAAAATGTGTAGCGTTGAGCTGCGCAGCGCCGGGCACCATAGTCACCTCACGCATATAGCTTCTGTGCCGCTCCGGTGTATCCAAACCACCAATGCAGGAGGTTTCAAAAACGGCTTGATAGGCCGCTGCAATTGAGGCAGCAACCGGAAACCCATCTTCACCTATTTTAATGCCGCTACATTTCGGGTTGCCGGCATTTTCAGCCACGAATTGTCGCCAGAACTCCTTCGAGCATTTCTGCCGCAAATCATTTCCTTCATGAGGTGCATCAGGCTCCATTTGCTTCGCCAACCAAAGCGGCACGCTTTTGTCGTGAATGGTTCCGCTCTTACTATCCGGGAAACCCAGCATTTCCTTCGCCGTCGGCACTACACCAAAGCTAGCGCCAGCACCAAGAATAAGCGTGTAAGCCGGAGCGTCTGTCTTTTTACCTCGCTTCAATACATCTTCAATTTTTGCGAGCATAGTAGCTCTAGGCATCTTCTTCTTATCAAGGTCTGGATTACTCATGGCGATGATTGAAACTCCTATTCCCGTTGTTTGGTTTCAAACAACGCGAGTTTGGCTTACTTAATTCAGGTGTAATCCTCCGTGGATTTAGAAGCCAGCTATTTCAAATACCCTTCTACTATTTCTTCAAACCCTCCAGCCTGCCCTTCGCCTCCTCCCACCCCGGCCTCGACTCCAACGCCTTCCGATAACTCACCACCGCTTCCTCTTTCCGCCCCGCCTGCTCATACGCCAGCCCCAGATTGAAATACACCGTCGCATCCTGTGGATTCAACTCCGCCGCCCGTTGCAGTTCTCTAATCGCCACGGGAGCATCCCGCTGCGCCAGATACAACAACCCCAGGTGATGCGGAAACAACGCCTCCCCCGGCAAGATCGCCGCCGCCCGCGTTAAAAACTTCTCCGCCTCCCCGAACTGCCCCCGCTTCTGCGCACACTGCGAGAGGTAGTAGAGCAACAACGCATCATCCGGCACATACTGCTGCATCAGCTTCAGGTCCATCCACGCCTCATCAAACTCACCGAGCTGATATTGCGCCCGCCCCGTCAGCCGTAACGCCTCCAACCGCGTCGGATCACTCTGCTGGATCAGAACTCCCAACCGCACCACCTCCGCCCAATCCGCCCGCCGCATCGCCGCCAATTGCTGCTTAAAATACCCATCCGCCTCCCACTGCTTGGAATGCCATACCCCCATCCCCACCGCCGCCACAATTACGACGAAACCCACCGCCCCGTGCTGCCGGCTTCCAGCCGGCAGAACCAACGCGCCCGCCGAATCACTTCGCCCTTCGCTCCTCCCTCTTTTCGCACTTTGCAAAACCGCCCCCACCAACACCGCCGCAAACAAAGGTGGAATCTCCCGGTCCAATGGAAAACTAAACAACGAATCCACCGCAATCGCCGCCAACGCCGCCAGCGCCCCGATAATCACCACCCTATCCTCCCGCACCTTCGCCCGGATCAGACCCCGACCGTCCCCAGCTCCGCCCAAATCTGCAGCAGATCATTATGCGTCCGCTCCGGCGAACTATGCGCCAGCTTCGGATCCGTCACCCCCTTCAGCGTCGCCGCCGGATACGCCACTCGCCAGTTGTTCAGCCCCACGCCCTGCACCGGCTGCTCCCGGATCATCTCCAGCGTGTTCCGCCAATACACCGTTCGCACCGAAACACTGCGCGACGACTTCGCCTGCAACCGCTCCGCCTCCGTCGTCGTGCTGTCCGGCTCCTCCGCCAGCCCCGTCAGATACGCCCCGATCTCCGGCCACCGCCAGCGTACCCCCTCACGCGTCACATTGATCGCCACCGCCCCGATGACCACCGCGAACAACAAACCCTTAAACCGTGTGACACGAATGCTCGGCCGCCACCCACACTTCCACCCCAACCCCACTGCGACCACCGCACTCACCACAAACGCGATCCAACATCCCTTCGTGAACGTATGCCCCAGAAACGTGACACATAGTGTGAGCACCAACAAAGCCATCCTGAACTCCCGTCCGCACCGCGCCAGATACAGCAGCGTCGTCGCCACCGGGATCACCAGCACCATCACCTGCGCCGCCATGTTGCGATTCGCCAGCGTGGCCCCCGGCACGATCGCCTGCGGCACCCATGCCCACCCAAACCACGCTTGCGCCAGCCCGATGATCGCCACGATCACCCCACTTCCCGCCATCGCCCACAGCAAAGCTCTCAAACGCTCCGGCGTCAGCTCCACTTGCCACACCACCCACCCGATCATCACACACGCCACCCACTGCCACCACGTCCACCACCCCAACCACGGATTCACCGACCACAGCAACGAAGCCAGCGCCCACAACAAAAACGCACAGATGAAAAACGCCAACGGCTGCGGCAACCGCACCACCCGCCCCCGCCAAAACGCCAAGCCCACCAACACCAACGCCCCCACCTGGATCAAAGCCCGCTTCGGCACGCTCAAGCTATCGTAGAGTTCC
>JAJNBN010000119.1 GCA_021156225.1 Verrucomicrobiota bacterium
GATCTCACCACCCACCGCCCAGCCCGTCTTCTTGTCCGCATCGATCGTCTTCGCCACTTCGAAATCATTCTGGCTGTAATCGGCCGAAGCATTCCGCAGCATCACCGTGCGTTCCCCATTCGTCGCCAGTTCCACACTCTTCGCTGGCGCTTCCGCCACCGTCGTTTCCCACACTGGCTTGCGCGCCGCATCCAGCGCGATCACCCGGAAGTTCGCCAATCGACCACCCACAAACGGATCCGTGCGATTCCACACCGCCACCCGCTCCACCGCCTGCACTTCACCCAAGTCCACCTCCCACCATGGATTCTCCTCAGACGCCGTATGCGTCGTGGACTTCACATCGAACTTCCCATCCGTATTCCCATCCACCGCATAAGCCGCTAACCCGGCAAAGGTCGTGCTCGATTGCTTCGCCGCCTTGCCCTGCGCCACATTCTTGCCGCCGCTGAACACCTGCACCTCCGCCAGTGAAAGAAGCTTTTCTTTCCCTGGAATCTCCACTCTCACAAAGCGCGCCTGCGGCACACTCGCCTCCGCCGCCTTCACCGTCACCTTCACATCGCTCAGCACAAAATTCCCACTCGCCCGCCCCGGCCCCTGACCCGGCAAGCTCTCATCTGCCAATACCTCCAACCGCAAAGCCGTCGCTCCTTTTCCATTCAAGCGCCACTTCACCGTATACACATCCATATCCGCCGCCTCACCCGCCGCGAGGATGCTTTGATCCGATTGCACCGCCAGTGCTGCACCTGACTTTGCTTTCGCTTCCACCGCATTCAGAGTTTCCCATTTCACACCCGCTGACTGCGCCTTCTCCCACTGCACCATTTCCGCCAGCAGCTCCGGTGAAGTCGCCGCAAATTGTTTTTCCAGCGCCGCGATCTCGCCCTGAATCTTCTCCGTCTTCGCCGTGTCCTCCGCCGTCGGCAGCGGCATCGTCGGAAATTCATCCGGCTTGTCCGTGTCCTCCGTCTGGTTGAAGAACGCGAAGAACTGGTAATATTCCTTGTGCGAGATCGGATCGAACTTGTGCGTATGACACTGCGCACAATTCATCGTCAGCCCCATCCACACCTGCATCGTCGTGCCCACGCGATCCTTGATCGCCGCCACGCGAAACTCCTCGTCATCCGTGCCGCCCTCCGTGTTTGTCATCGTGTTGCGATGAAACGCCGTCGCCACCAATTGCTCCCGCGTCGGCTTCGGCAACAGATCACCCGCGAGCTGCTCGATTGTGAACTGGTCATACGGCAGATTGCGATTGAACGCGTTGATCACCCAATCGCGATACGGCCAGATGTTCATGCGCAAGGGATCGGAGCCATAACCCGCTGAATCCGCATACCGCGCTAGGTCCAGCCACATCCGCGCCCACTTCTCCCCGTAATGCGGCGACGCCAGTAATCGATCCACCACCTTCTCATACGCATTGGGCGACTTGTCATTCACGAACGCCTCCACCTCCTGCGGCGTGGGTGGCAACCCGATCAGGTCCAGCGACAACCGCCGGATCAACGTATGCCGGTCCGCCTGTGCCGAAGGCTTCAAGCCCGCTTCATCCAATCGCTCGTAAATAAAATGATCCAATCCATTCGCCGCCCACCGCTTCGAGGCACTCGTCACCGGCACCTTCGGCAAAGCCGGTTTCGTGAACGCCCAATGATCCTCATACACCGCCCCCTGTTGAATCCACCGCTTTAACGTCTCGATCTCCTCTGCCGTCAGCGGATGCCCCGTCTTCACCGGCGGCATGATGTCATCCGCATCCTTCGTGATGATGCGCGCATACAGTTCGCTCTGCTTCAGATCACCCGGCTTGATCGCGAACGATCCGCCCTTGCGCTCCTTCACCGCCTCCTCGCGGATATCCAACCGCAACTTCGCCTCGCGCGTTCCCTCATCCGGCCCGTGACAATGATAGCATTTGGCCGAGATGATAGGCCGCACATCCCGCTGATAATCCACCTTCCCTCCGCGCTTCTCCGCCGCATTTGCCGTCGTCACTGACGACAGCAAAACCATTAGCAAACTCGCGCGCTTCAAGGACGCTATGACATCGCAGCTCAACATAGGAAATTTAGTCCTTCAACCATACCTGTTCCCCCGCCCTTCCGCCATGCAAGATTCTTGACCCCGCAATGCACTTTTCCACTCCTTGGAGCGCGGATTGTCCCCATCCGCAGCAAGGCCAATGAATGGATAGCGTCAGAATTTTCTCCTGGATCCACTCTACCGATTCAACTGTCATCACTTCTCTCATACGCGCCCAATCTACCCGAAAATCTCGACCCCCGTTAGTCTTGCGTTCCACTACGTTCCAATGCGTTCACACAAAATGTTCTCTTTCTCACGCCACCACTGTGCCAGCTCTCCTAATCCACCGTGAGGCCTATATGCGCTATATGCGTTCCTTGGAGACAAAATTACGCCCTCTTGACACTCTTGATGTCACGTGAGTTAGTTTCGCCTTAAATGGACAAGGAAATCGGATGAACTCTGCAGGCAACTTTCGAACCTTATTACTGATGTTGCTACTGGCATTTCTCGCCGAATGCCCTCAAGCCTCAGCTCAAACCGTCTTCAGCTTCAACAAACAGATCATCACGACGAATGAATGGCGCACTGCCGCTGGATTCCACAGGGACCGGATGGTGGCCACAAATGCCGACACAGCCTTCACTCTATATCGGACTATATGGCAACGGACAAACGAGCAGATGCTGGTATGCTTGCAGTATCCCGGCATCGAGATGTTCGGCACGCCTTACGACGTGACCGTTTACGACTCCAAACTGAAAGTTGTCCGCAAAGGAGAAATTACTGCTTATCAGGATGATACTCCCTACTGCCTTGCCGAGGTGAAAAGCGATGCTGCCAACCTCCCTGAAGCAATGCGAGGCCAATGGTTGTTTGCTGTAGCTTTCCGGAAAAACCGTTTTCAAGAGGCCATGCGACTGCATGAACAGAAAACAAATACCGTTGAGAGTATACGGGCTCAGATATCCAGTCTCCCTTCTGAGTTTTACTTCGAACTGGTCAGTTGGGATGACGCGCATGTGAAGCTGAAATACGGAACGGGCAACTTGAAGCATGCATCAGTTTCGGAAGTGCGTTGGATAGAAAACGGCTCAAACATTCTTGCTCAGGCAGAGCAAAGCTCGCAGTCACCTCTCACATACATCATTCCCAAGAAACTGCTGTCATCGGAGCATCTGCTCTTCTCACCGCCTGTCTTTCAAAAAATTGAAAATCTCTCGCCTCCGTAGCTCATTTCCTTACCATTTCCCCGCATGAACCAGATCGACCTCCACGGCCGCATGGCCATCGTCACCGGTGGCGCCCGCGGTATCGGCTACGCCATCGCCCAACGCCTCCTCCAATCCGGCGCTAGTGTCAGCCTCTGGGACCGCGATGCCGACGCCCTCCGTGAAGCCGCCCAATCCCTCGGTCAATTCGGCCAAGTCCACACCACCACCGTCCAACTCACCGATCCCGCCTCCGTCGAAGCCGCAGCCCAAGCCACCGCTACCGCCTTCGGTAAGATCGACATCCTCGTGAACAACGCGGGCATCGCCGGTGTGAACAAAAAGACTTGGGAACTCACCCCTGCCGAATGGGGCTCCGTGGTGGATGTGAACCTGAACGGCGTCTTCCTCTGCTGCCGCGCCGTCGTCCCCTACCTCTTGAAGAACGGCTACGGTCGCATCGTGAACACCGCCTCCATCGCGGGCAAAGAAGGCAATCCGAACGCCGCCCATTACAGCGCGTCAAAGGCGGGCGTCATCGCCCTCACGAAATCCCTCGGCAAAGAACTCGCGCAATCGAACATCTGCGTGAACTGCATCACCCCCGCCGTCATCGTCACGGACATCCTCAAGCAATGCACCCAGCAGCACATCGACTACATGCTCTCGAAGATCCCCATGGGCCGCTTCGGCAAAGTCGATGAAGCCGCCGCCCTCGTCGCCTGGCTCAGCTCCGAAGAATGCTCCTTCACCACCGCCGGCGTCTTCGACCTCTCCGGAGGACGCGCCACCTATTAACGTAGCGGCCGAGGTGACGAGGCGGCCTGACTTTGGAGTGCGGAGGCTTGCCTCCGCTTTCCGCCCGAGGCGGCTTGACGCCTCGCCTCCAGGTTTACGCCAGCACCTCCCGTATTACCTCCCCATGCACATCCGTTAACCGCCGGTCAATCCCCGCATTCCGGTAAACCAGCTTGGTGTGATCAATCCCCAGCAGATGCAGAATGGTCGCATGGAGATCGTAGCAGTACGTCTTGTTCTCCGCCGCCTGATAACCGAGTTCATCACTGCGACCATGCGCCACACCCGCTTTGACACCCGCTCCCGCCAGCCAGTTGACGAACGTTCCCCCATTATGATCCCGCCCCACGCTGCTTTGCGCAAAGGGCGTGCGGCCAAACTCCGTTGACCACACCACCAACGTATCCGCCAGCAATCCTCGCGCCTTGAGATCGCCGAGCAGCGCGGCGATGGGCTGATCCACACTCGTCGCGATGGGCGGCAGTTCTGCCACAATGCTGGCATGGTTATCCCAGTTGTCTTTCGCACCCTGCGGCCCACTCCATACCTGCACAAACCGCGTTCCCCGCTCTATCAGCCGCCGCGCCAGCAGACAGCGGCGTCCGAAGTCCTCCGTCACTTTGTTGTCGAGGCCGTAAGCAGTTCGCGTGACCGCCGATTCGCGACTGAGATCAAACGCTTCCGGCGCGCTAAGCTGCATCTTCGCGGCAAGTTCGCCCGCCGCAATGCGCGCTTCCAACCGTGAATCACCGGGATGCTCCCTCAAATGACGCTGATTCATTTTATGCAACAACGCCAGCGAATCGCGCTCAGCCTCACCCATGGCAAACTTATGGCGGCTATCCGCAAACAGATCGGGAACCGGCGGATTGGCCGCCGCATTGATAACCGTGCCTTGATGACGTGCCGGAAGGAATCCGGAGCTGAATGTGGCCTTCTGGTTATATGGCAGACCGCGTGCGTCAGGCAGCACGATAAAAGCAGGCAATTCATCCACCACGCTACCCAGCGCGTAGGAGATCCATGCACCCATGCACGGAAATCCAGGGATGAGGAAACCCGTGTTCATCATGTAGGTTCCCGGCCCATGAACATTGGTCTTCGTGGTCATCGCCATCAGGAAGGCGAGCTCATCGACGTGTTTGGCTTGCTCAGGAAAAACCGAACTGACCCACCGGCCCGATTGCCCATGCTGCTTGAATTCAAACGGACTTTTCATCACCGCACCGACCGCGCCGGTGAACCCCTCCGGCTTCTCCTTCGGCCCGAGCATCTGCCCATGATGCTTCGCCAGCGCAGGCTTGTAATCGAAGGTATCCATCGGGCTCGCCCCGCCGTTCATGAACAGCTGGATGATCCGCTTCACCTTCGGCGGATGATGTAAACCGGCGATAGGATTGAGAAGGGACGGAGAACTCTCAGCGGCCATCAATCCTTCACGCGCCCAAAGCTGCGCCAACGCCACTGCACCAAGACCGCCGCCAAGCTGGGACAGAAACTGTCGGCGCGAAGGTGGCGAAGCAATGTTGGGCGTATGGTTCATGACCTTAATGTTCAATTCACGAACAGGAATTCATTGCTGTTGAAAAGCACGCGGCCCACGGCGGCCAGACCGTGCCTCTGGGCGATAGCACCGAACTCACTATACTCCGCTTTGGTTGGTTCACGCAGCAGGACCAATCGAAAAGCGGCGCGGATCTGCTCACGAGTCGTCTTGCTGCTGCTGGCAATGCGTTTCGCAAAATGCTCGCTGTGATGCAGGACAAATTCGTTGTTCAACAACGAGAGCGCTTGCAGGGCAGAAGCGGAAAAACTGCGCGTAGGCGCCAGCAAAGAGCTGTCGGGAAAATCCAGCGCTTCCATGAACGGATCAGGAATGCCACGCCAGACAATGCGATAGATGCTCCGCCGGTTCGCACTCGGCGTGCTCCAGTCGAACGCCTTATAATCGAGCGTCGGCGTGTTTTGCACCGCCCCGCTGGCATTGAAGTGAGGAACTCCAGGTCCACCCATCTTGAGATCCAGCCGCCCGCTGACCGCCAGCACCGCATCACGGTAGCCATCGGCATCGAGACGCTGGCTGTTCATCCGCCACAGGAGGCGATTGTCCGGATCGACGGCCGCCCCCTTCTTGCTGTAGTCAGACGTCTGGCTATAGGTCTGGCTGGTGCAGATCAGTCGGTGCAGATGTTTGATAGAACCCCCATACTCGCGCAATTCCGCCGCCAGCCAGTCGAGCAATTCCGGATGCGACGGCACGCCGCCCATCCGTCCGAAATCACTGGGCGTATCGCACAGTCCTCGCCCGAAATGATATTGCCAGACACGGTTGGCCGCACTCCGCCACGTGAGCGGGTTCCTTTCATCCGCCAACCAGTCAGCCAGCGCAGCGCGACGGGCAGATTCATTCTTCGCATCGGCGATCTCAAAGCGCGACTTGAGCGCAGCGATCGCGGACAAGCTGCCCGGCTTCACCTCTGCCCGAGGATTGGCGAGATCGCCGCGATGGAGCACCCGGATGACGCGCGGTTCCGCATAGGTGATGAGGCCGCGCTCATTCTCCGCGCGTGCTGCCGCGGCATATACCTTGGCCGGCGCGGGCAACCGGCCCAGTTCATACTCCGCCCGCCGCTGCAAAACGACCGCAGCGATCATGACCAGCTGCTCGACGCCACGTTGTTCGGGAGGGATGGCCAAAGCCGCCTCGATATGCGCCGGCAGCTCAAAAGCCGCCTGTACTGGCGCATCCGTGACCGCCAGCCGAAAGCGCCCGATCACATGTCCTCCACCATGCAGTTGCTTCAGCGTGACCACCAGTTTGTCACCCGCCGCGATGTTCACCGCCCGGTCCAGCTCGAACACCGCGTGATGCGGTTTGCCCACTTCCGGAAAAATTCCCCAAGCCGTTTTCAGATTGCCGTCGATCGCGTGGGCACTGGTCCAGTCCTTCTGGTCAAAATCCGCAGAGGCGCGGCGAAACTTCAGCAGTTCTGGCTGTACCGCCGGACGAAGCACCTGCGCTTCGATTTCAGTAAGGTGCAAATTGCCGTTATCATTTCGTCCCGGTCCTTTTTGCGGCAGCGTCTCGTCCGGTAGTAACTCAAGCTTGATCGCCGTGATTTTCCGCAGCTCAGGCGTGCCGGTTACCGTGACAATGTCTCTGTCAGGACGCGTCTCCGCGGAGACGATTGATCCATCTAGGCGACGGTACAGTGTCGCACCTTCTGCCGAGAGAAAAAGCTCTGCCGAGAGCGTCTTCCATCCAACTTTTCCCTGCTTTTCCCATTCACGAACGAGCGCCTGATCTGCCGGGGCCAAGAGCACCTCACGATCATTGGCTTGGACCGCACTCTTGAGCCCTTGCCATTGCCGCCGTTGCGCGGCGATCTGCGTGTCGCCGTCGAACGACACATCCCCTTTTCCGATGCCAGCAAACACCGCTTGCAAGGCGAAATAATCCTCCTGCGTGATCGGATCGAACTTGTGCGCATGGCACCGCGCGCAATTGGCCGTAGTGCTGGCAAACGCGGCCATCGTCTGCGTGACCAAGTCATCGCGATCAATGTATTCGAAACTCTGTAATGCGGTCCCGGCAGCACTCTCATCATACGGACCAGCGCCGAGAAAACCGAGCGCCACCGTCAGTTCTGGTTTCTCTGGGAAAAGCGCATCAGCGGCCAGTTGCTCCCGGATGAATCGCGGCCATGGCGTATCGCGATTAAAACTCTCGATGACATAATCGCGATAACGCCAGGCATTCGTGCGCAAGCGGTCGTGCTCGAAGCCGTGGGTATCCGCATAATGGATCGTGTCCAACCAATGCCTAGCCCAGCGTTCACCGTAACGCGGCGAAGCGAGGAGGCGATCGACGAGCTTGTTCCACGCGCGCGGATCTTCGTCGGCGATGAATGCATCAACCTCCTCCGGCGTGGGCGGCAGTCCGATCAGATCGAAATAAAGGCGGCGGATGAGCGTGCGTCGATCCGCCTGCGGCGCAGCGCTCAATTTGTTTTCGCGCAGTTTGACCCGGATGAACGCATCGATCGGATGCGTGGCCTTCTTCGACGCGGGTACCGGCGGTGCCTGCAGCGGCTTGAGCGACCACCAGTCCCTTTCGCTCAGCTCCGGCTTTGCATCCAATTTAATGACCCGCGGATCGGTCGCTCCGCGTTTCACCCACTCTTCCAGCACGGCGATCTCCTTCTCCGGCAGCTTCTCCTTCGGCATCTTTAGATCCGGATCGGTGTGCCGGATGGCGCGGATGAGCAGGCTCTTATCGGGATTTCCAGGAATGATCGCCCTGGGCCTTGAAGAATGCCGCATCATCCGCCATCACGCTCCACGCTGAAAGCGCTAACGCCGCTCCGATGATTTTCGCGTGATAACTCATGAATCGCTGCGCACGGGAACAGTGCTTATTAACATCAGCGCTGAAGAAGCGGAAGCCCAGATGCACAGCTCCTCGTAGCCGCCGAGGTAACGAGGCGGAACTGACTAGTCAGCAAGTTCAGCCTCCACACGTCGCTGCTACGCCTCCTGACTCTTCCGCGCCCTTCGCTTCGCCGCCCACCGCTTGATCAATTCATCCGTCATCACGCCACCCAGGATCACCGCTCCGATGATCGCGAACTCGATGCTCTTCGGCAGCCACCCCACCAGTTGGATCATATTCTGCAGTACTTGCATCAGCGCGGCCCCCAAGATCACCCCCGTGATAGTCCCCTCGCCACCGCGCAAACTGCATCCGCCCAACACCGCTGCCGCGATGGCATACAGCTCGTAGAAGTTGCCGAAATCCACCGGCTGGGCCGAATTCACATCCAGCACAAACAACATCCCCCCGAATCCGGAAAGCACGCCGCAGATCACATACGCGAGAATGGTCATGCGGTCCGTATTGATGCCACTGAACCGTGCCGCCTGCTCATTCCGCCCCAGCGCCAGCAGATAACGCCCATAGATCGTCTTGTTCAGAAAAACCGCTGCAATGACCGCCACAACCAGCAGAGATACGCATGGAGCCGGAATGCTGAAATTCTCGATGAACGGCACCGGCACCTTGCCCGTCGCGAGGATGCGCAAGTCCTTGAACTCATTCCCAAACCCCATCGTCTGGTCGCTCGTCAATCCGCGCGTCAGCCCTCGGTACATGAGGAGCCCACATAAGGTGACGACAAAGGGCTGGATCTTTAGCTTGGTGATAATAGTTCCATGCATCAGCCCCAATCCGGCCGATACTACCGCAACAATGATCAACGCCACCGGCACCGGCACGCCTTTCACCGTGAGCAACCACGGCAATCCGCATCCGACCAGGCAGACCATTGATCCGATGGAAAGATCGATACCGCCCGTGATGATCACGAAGGCGGCCCCGATGCTGATGATGCCGATGAGTGCCGTGCGGCGGATGAGGTTCTCGACATTGTAAGGCGTGAGGAAACGGTCGCTCATCAGCGCCGTCGCCACACAGACCACTATCAGCAGTCCGAGAATGCCCAGAATCTTCTTCATGCCTGCGCCCTGCCGCGATCCATTGGCGGCAGGAAATCCTGAATTCGGGTGAAACTGCCTCGTCGATACCCGAAACCGCTCCCCCGCCGCAAGCAGTTCGTCAGGAAAAGTGAACGAAGCATCGTTAAAACAGTTGAATCGTTGCATCATTAAAACCGTTTCACGAATCACCTTTTAACCATTTAACGATCCCCTTCCCTCATTTCCTTCATTGCCTCCCTTCCTCCCTAGCTGCTTTAATCACCCCACTCATTCAAGCCATGAAAATGTTAGCCCGTTATTGTTCGCTCTTGGCCCTCGCCACCACCAGTGCCTTGCTGGTGACAAACGACACGAATGCCCAGGAAAAGGCCGCCCCTAAAGCCGCCGTTACCCAAAGCTCCGCGGTCCACTGGATCTGGCCTACCAAACCGGCCACCGCCAACCAGAAGGCCTGGTTCCGCAAGGAATTCACTTACAAGAAATCCGCTGCGGTCACCGCTGGCATCTACGTGGCGGCCGATAATGAATTCCGCCTGTTCCTGAACGGCGAGCAGATCGCCGCGGGCAATAGCTGGGAAGATCCTGTTTTCGTCAATGTCTCCAACAAACTCCTCGAGGGCCGCAACGTTCTCGCCGTGGACGCCAAGAACGACGACGGCGCTGCTGCCGCGCTCATGGTGAAGCTGGTGATCGACGATGGCCGCGCCGTGCAGATCATCGCCACCGACGATTCGTGGAAGACTACCGTCCAAGGCCCCACCGGCTGGCAAAAGCCGGAATTCGACGACAGCTCCTGGACCAAACCCGTGGTGCTCGCCCAGCTCGGCGGCGCGCCTTGGACCAAGGTAAATGAAAAGTCCCTGCAAGCCGCTGCCAATGTGAAAGCCCCGACCGCCACGCCCGTGAACCAGTTGCGCGTCGCGAAGGACTTCAAAGTGGACCTCCTCTACAGTGTGCCGAAGGACGAACAAGGTTCCTGGGTCAGCATGACCGTGGACCCGAAAGGCCGTCTGATCGTGTGCGATCAATACGGCGGGCTCTATCGCGTGACCCTTCCGGCTGTCACCAGCACGAACGGCCTGAAGATCGACAAGATCAACGTGGATATCGGTGAAGCCCAGGGCCTTCTCTGGGCCTTCGACAGCCTCTACGTCGTCGTGAATCGCGGCGGCAAATACGCCAGCGGCGTCTATCGCGTCCGCGATACGAATGGCGATGACACCCTGGATACCTTGGAAACCTTGCGTCTGCTCGAAGGTGGCGGCGAACACGGCCCTCACGCCGTGGTCCTCTCTCCCGATGGCAAGTCGCTTTATATCTGCGTTGGTAATGGCACCAAGTTCGTCAACAACCTGAACAGTTCCAAAGTTCCGCGCATCTGGGGCGAGGATCATCTACTCACCCGCATGCCCGACGGCCGCGGCTTCATGCGCGATGTCATGGCCCCCGGCGGCTGCGTCTATCGCATCTCACCGGATGGCAAAGAATGGGAACTCATCACCTCGGGCTATCGCAATGAAT
>JAJNBN010000120.1 GCA_021156225.1 Verrucomicrobiota bacterium
TGATTTCGGTGAACTCTTTCTCCGTCAGATCCGAATCATAGATGAAAATGTTCCGGAGGGAGAAGAGAAGCTCCTCGTAGTTGACCCCGGCAGATTCGAACAGGCGGATGCGGCTCTCGACCAGCCGTTGAAAACTGTTGCGCCGGGATTCCTTTTCGGCGCGGTCCACCAGGTGACAAGCGATGTATGTGATGGCGGCACCCAGTAAAACAATGGCGGCGACCAAGAGCATCTGTCTCTGGTTAAGCGCCGGCCTGGCGGCCTTGTGGGCGTACAGGTTAGTCACGCAAAGGGGAGCGTAAGGCAAAAAGGACGGGGGTAAACCTTACAGTTACGATTTTTTTTGTCATTGGGAAACCAGCTATTTACAGACAGGTGATATTCAGTGGACTTAATCCCGGCTTGCCCCCGAAAAAACCTGATGTAACCTTGGCGCATGCCAGAAGTATTAAAATTTGTTCACAACGGTGCTTCGAAGATCACGCCCCAGATATTGGCGGGGGTACATCACAAACTGCCGTTGCTGAAGGTTGAGTTCGCCCAGATCAATGCGCCGAAGTATCCGCATCTGGTGGACCAGCTCGAATTCCTGGCGGATGTGGTGGAGGACTATGCCGAGAATGCGGACAAGGAGCTGCCGTATTTTGCCATCGCCAGTGCAGTTTTCGCCTTGGTTTATGCCCATCGGCAGTTTGATCTGATCCCGGATGATGTGCCCGAGCTGGGACATGCGGATGATTCCAGTGTGGTGCGCGCGGTATTGATGGAATATGAGCGACCGTTTGCTGCTTATGCAGCGCGGCATGGCATGAAGTGGTCAAAGATTACGGTAAACCCGTAACCCAGCGGACCAGCAGGAAGCAGAAATCCCGTGAATCACGGGGTGACTGCCGGTTTTGCCTAATTGCCGGTGTATTCGAAGACGTGGAGGACGAGTTCGCCGGCTCCGAACTGGACGCTGTTGATATAAAGGAGCTGATCGGAATTCAGAGTGATTTCCTGTCCGGTCTTCAGCACGGCGATGCGGCGCATCTCCTTTTCTTGCACCTCGGTTTCCACGATGGCCCAGATCCAGACGTTCACGTCGATGGGCTGGGCGGTGAGAATTTGTGCGCCCACGGGCATTTCCACTTCCTGTGTTTCCTGACGCTTGACCTTGTATTTGTAAATCGTCTTCATGCTTCAGATTCCAATAGCCCGCCCAATGTGATTATGCCGTGGTCACTCCGCCGCGATACAGCCGGGGAAAACTCTTTGACTGGCAATAGTCTAAGCAGACCATAGCCCCGTGTAAAGCCGCCAGCCGGACCTAGGCCGATAGGCCAGAAAGACTGGTTTTGGCTCCTGACGCTTTTCTTGGGGAAGGCAAAAGAACTGCGCCGGAATAATTGGAAGGAGCGTCATTTGAGTGGGGAAAATACTTGTTCGCTTCCGCAGCGCTACCTAGGCTTCGCGTGAGAAGCCCGGGCGGCTAGCCGGTCTGTTTGGACGGTGGAAAGCGGGCCTGCCTCGCCAAGGCAGAGACAAAGAGTGATGCAGGAACAGGCAGTCAACTTAGGTGCGAACAGTGCGGCACCCATGTCGTTGCCGGGACGTCCCTTGCTGGCGCCCGGCGAGATGTGGCGTCGTCCCCTGCCATATTTGGCCAAGGATCATCTCACCCGTTTTTTGACCCGTCTCGCGTTGCATCTGTATCGCCGGCATTTTTTGGAAGTGATCGGGGCAGAACGGCTGAAACCGGAGCATGACCCTTACATCATCGTTCTTAATCACAGCCAGCGTTCCGAGGCGATCTTGATTCCCGGACTCCTGTTTTTTCTGCGGGATGGCAAGCGGGTGCATTTCATGGCGGATTGGAATTTTTGTCTTTTTCCGCCAGTGGCCCTATTATATCGCTGTGCACAGGTGATCACGTTGGCCCGGAAACCGGCGAAGCCCAAGTTCCTGAACGTGTTCAAGCCCCTGTTCACGGACAAAATGCCCGCGTTTGAACGGGCCAAGCGGCGGTTGGAAGAAGGTGCACCGGTGGGAATCTTCCCGGAAGGGACGGTGAACCGGAACGCGCAGGAATTATTGAAGGGATTTTACGGAGCAGCGCAGTTGTCCTTGGAAACAGGGGTGCCCCTGTTACCGGTGGGGGTGCGGTTCCCCACCAATCCGGCAGGGGAAGTGATCAGTGAGGCGTCGCCGCAAGTGATCGAGGTTGGCGAACCCCTGGTGCCGGAAAAAATAATCAGCAACCCGAGCCCTGATGAGGTGCGGGCGTGGCACGCACGGATGATGGAAGAAATAAGCCGGTTATCCGGCAAACAATGGCAGTCAAACAGTAAACGCAAATGACACTCTCTCTCAAGAAACGCACACGGGTGACGCGGGTGAACACGGAGGCGGACCGGCTGCACGCCATCACGGTGCTCAAGGCCACGTATCACGAAGAGAAAAACTGGGTGGCCAACGAGCAGAAGATGTTTTTAACAGAGGATCTCCAGGATCCGAAGGTTTCCTGGTTCGTGGTGTTTGTGGAGGAGATGCCGGTGGGCGTGCTGCGGGTACTCTATGAGCTGCCATTGGATGTGTACAAGGAGTACGGCTTCAAGCAACTGGGTGAGGGTGTAGATATCGAGGCTTTCGTCACGGGAAACAAGATCGCGGAGATCGGGCGTTTTGCCGTGCTGCCGGAATACCGTAAGTTCGTCGTGGTGGTGGGCGCATTGATGCGGGAGGCTAGCAAGGAAACGGTCCGGCGCGGTTTCACCCATTACATCACGGACGTTTTTGAAGGCGAGAAGCACAGTCCGTATCTTTTCCATACGCGGGTGATGGGTTTCATCCCGGTGGCCACGCATGATCTAGGCGAACTGAACTGCCCCCTGCGCCGCATCACCATGGTGCTGGATATCAAGGCGGCGTACAACCGGTTGCGGGATTCCAACGGGTTTGTGTTCCGCTTCCTTACGGAAGATTGGGACCAGTCACTGCATGACAAACTGCGGGATGGCGATCCCAAGAAGAATACGGAAGGTATGCTCCTCGCGATGGCCCGCGCTTATGGTCTCGTGGGCAAAGAGTGATCTAGGAAAATAAAAAAGCGGGCTGGCTTGAAAAGGCCGGCCCGCTTTTTCGTTCAATTAATTCCGGATCAACCAAGTTTGCCGAGGACTTCCTTCACAGCGGTGAAGTTAGGCAGGTCTTTCGGCGTCGGGGTCTGTTCGCTGTATTGGATCACGCCGTTCTTATCCACCACAAAGGCGGCGCGGGCGCTGACGGAGCCGAGACCAATGAGGTCACCCAAGAGCACGCCGTAATCAGTGGCGGTCTTTTTGTTCAAGTCGCTCGCGATGGTGATGCCGATCTTGTTCTGGGTGGCCCAGGCTTCTTGAGCGAAGGGACTGTCCACGCTGATGGCGATGACCTCGGCGTTCAGGCCTTTGTAGGCACCGAGACCAGCGGTGATATCGCACATTTCCTGGGTGCAGACGCCGGTGAAGGCGAGGGGGAAGAACAGGATGACCGTGTTCTTCTGGCCGAAATTGGCGCTGAGCTTCACATCTTTCAGGCCTTCAGCGGTTTTGGATTTCAGGGAAAAATCAGGGGCTTTGGAGCCGACAGAGATAGCCATAGTTTGAGCAATTGGTGGTTAGCAGTTATTTCGCCCGGCAGTTATAGTTCTTGAGTTGGCAGGTGTCAAACGGCCAATCCGTGCTTTTTGCGAGAACCAAACACTGATACGGAACGTAATACGTTCAGCGGGTTGCTGTTGTTTGACAGCCAGTTGGTCGATAAACGGGCGGACCGGATGGATTTCGGCAGGGACTCAGCTATCCAGTGCCGCCAAGACTTCGGCGGCGTGGGTGCTGGTCTTTACTTTGGTCCAAGTCTTTTTGATCAGGCCATCCGCACCGATGAGAAAGGTCATCCGATGGATGCCGTCAAAGGTGAGGCCGATGAACTTTTTCTCGCCCCAGACCCCGAACGCTTTGGCGATGGCGAGATCAGTATCTGCCAGCAGAGGGAAGGGGAGAGAATATTTGGTGGCGAATTTGGCGTGCGATTTGACCGAATCGCCGCTGACACCGAGCAAGACAGCTCCCTTGGCCTGAAGTTGGGCGTAGTGATCGCGGAAGCCGCAGGACTCCGTGGTGCAACCGGGTGTGTTATCTTTGGGGTAGAAATACAAGACCACGGGACGGCCCCGGAAATCCCTTAGTGAAATAAGCTGGCCGTCTTGGGTAGGAGCGGTGACGTCTGGGGCAGCATCGCCGGGCTGCAGAGGGCTAGGTTTGGCGGAGGACATAAGTATTGGTGTGATAGTTGCTTACAACCGGACGACGGACAACCTAAAGTTAAGGGAAGAGCAAAATAGGGTGAACCGAAAAGCCGCTAGGGGAAAACCCTAGGTAAAGTGAGATAGCCTACGGATAGTCAGAAAAAGCAGATAATGTTTCTATCTTGGCAAGTTAGGGCAAGACAAGATTCCGGCAGGTAAAGCATTTTGGCCCTGTTGGCTCTGAGTCGAATGGCTCTGGCCAGTTAAGGTCTTGCGTCGCAAGTATTAAGTAATTAGGCTTGATAATGATAATGGTGAGCCAATGAGAGTAATGCTGACAATTTTGATGGCCGCAGTCGGGCTGAGTGCCATAGCGCAAACGCCAGAAGCAGCGGTCTCTCCGCGTACCCAGATTACGTTGTCGGCTGCACCGGAGCGCGGATTGATCGTCACCTTGGGTGGCAAGCAATATGTTTTACCGAAGGAAATGTCGCTATTGGATAAGGCGGCGCAGGCTTCGGGAATCGCCTTGGCCTTACGTAATCAAAACCCTCCTTACGAATTGCGCGTGAGCAGCGTCACCCATGAAGTGGTGATGGAGGCGACGGGTTTTGCGGGTTGGGGTAGCAAGGTGGATCTGGGGGCCACGTGCCTGATCAACCCCAATTTCACCCGGCAGATTTTGGACCTGACTACACTGGCGGCAAATACGAATGGCGTGGTCTTGCGTTTCCATGATGGGGGCAAGGCGCGCATGGGAGGTGGTTCCACCTTGCGATATGATGAATTTAAGGACCGCTCCTATTATGTGTCCGGCAACGGCAAAGTGGATGCGGAAAATGCGGATGGACAGGCGATGCAACTGTCCTCGTTCGTTCCGCCCATGACCGGTGGTCCGCTGGTGGAAGAAACTGGTGCGGATGGAGTGAAGCGGACCAAGCGCCTGAGCCCAATCATCATGGCTCGGGGAGCGGGTGAATTGCTGGAGAAGGTCCAGATCGGCATGGCGCAGTTCCAGTTTGAGTTTGAACGGGAAGGGCAGAAGACCGTCTCGCTGACGAACGGCACGGAAGCGGTGATCTATATGAGTCCGGACCGGACGGCCTTGCGCTGGAAGGTGACCAAAGGCTATGTGAAATTCGGCATGGAGCAGATCCGTTGCTGGCAGGCGCAAATCCTGAGCGATCAGAAGGTAGACTTCCAATGGGATTCGACCACGCTGATGGTGGATACGCACAATAACTCGGACCCCGACATCTTTGCGCCAAACAGTGACATCTTATGCACGCTGTCCCGTTCCATCACGTCCAGCACTGGTCCCGGCGGCACCTTCCAGTACGCGTTGCTGGATGATTGCGACAAGTTTGTGGCCAGCGGTTACGGCAGCGATGTGCATATCTACAACACACGCACGGGCCGGGGATTTGAGCTGGCGGACGGCACGGTTCAATTCCGCAACGGTTCTCCGTTGACCGTTGATGGAGGTGGCCAGAAGCCGCAGATCAAACTCTCCTGGCAGGATGGTTCACCATTGACAGTAGGAGGCCCAAGCGGCGGAACCTCGGTGGCTCCCGGTGGCGAGCAGACTTTGACCATTGAAGGCCATGGAGACTTGGGAATCAGTTACAGCGGTTCGGGGGTCGTAGGCATCGAAGCTTTGCACGGCGAGTACACACTGTTGCCCAAGATTTTGCAGGACTGGACCTTCGACGTGGGTGTGAACGATTCGGTGACCTTCACTCTGGACACCCAAAAGGGCGTCTTCATGGTCCACTCGAAAGTCGGTAACAACAATCCGATCAGCGTGGGTTCGCCCGACGGGTTCAATCCTGTGCTTTATCCTGACTCCACATTGACGTTCGTGCTGGCGCCGACCGGAATGACGCTAGGGCGGACGGACGGAACCATTGTGTTTTATGAAGCGGCAGGTGGTGTCCAAGGCAGCTTTGGCCAGGGACCGATGGCACCGCCGGTGCCGACGGGCGGCACGTTGCCGGTGGCGTTTGGTACACCCACGACGACCATTGATCCGACGCTCCTGAACCAGCCGAGAGTGCCGCAGGTGCCGGTGAGCAATTTTAATTAGGCGCCCAGAACCGGATGAATCCCTTACGCGCCTGGAAAAAGCAGATCATAAACCGCCACAGGAAAAATTGGCAGATCAGCCAGTTATTGGCGCTTGGTATTGGTATCATGACGACGACGGTAACAACAACAGCGGTAGCGCAGGTCGGCGAGGATTTCCTCAGCCGCACTGGCCCTACGCCGCCGTACCGTTCGCCGCAGCCGAACCGTTACAATCTCAAGTGGGGTCAGCTCACGGGCCGCCTTACGGGCACGGTGGCCGTCGAGTTCAATGACAATATCAACCTGTCAGAGACCGCCCCCGTGGCGGACATCTCCGTCGGACCGGAGATCGGTTTCGGTTTTCTCTATCCCATTTCGGAGCGCAACGTGTTGCAGCTCGATATCGGCCTGGGTTATCGCTGGTATCTGAACAGCCCGGATGTGAGCTCGATCACCATCTCCCCTCGTTCGAGTTCGCGGCTGGATTACTACATCTATTTCGATGAGGGCCGGATAAACCTGCATGATATTTTCTATGTGTCCATCAGCCCGGTGGATATCGCAGCGGTGAATAATGCGGCCGGTGCCGGGGTGAGCCTCTCCAAGTTCCAACGGTTTGTGAACACGGTGGGTATCTCGTCCGACTGGCGGCCTGTCAAGCAATGGGTGTATTACGCCGGGTACGATTACACCATCGACCGCTCTTTGAATTCAGACTTCGGCAGTCTGGACCGCGATGATCATACGTTCAGTTCGGGCGTCAATTATGTGGCCAATTCCCGGCTGACAGTGGGCGCATACAGCGTTTTCACCTACACGGCTTACCGGGATGCGGTGCAAAATGACGGCTGGAATTTCAGCATCGGCCCCCGCGTTTCCTATCAGGCCACGAAGTTCATCTCCTTGGAGGCGTCTGCCGGGTGGACCACTTCGGAATATTTTGACACGGGCACCATTGCTGACCAGTCCAACTTCAGCAGCTTCACCTATCAGGGCGGCATCCGGCACACGATCAACAAGCGCACCGAACACGCCTTGCGCGGCGGTCGCAGCTTGGGGTTGGGTTACGGTAGCAATTTTACTGACACCTATAATTTGCAATACAGCATGCGGTGGCTCGCTTCACAAGGCATCACGATCTATGGGACGGCGGCCTATGAGCATATCGAGGTGTCAAATGCGGGCGAATCCGCGAGCCGCTATCTATTCAATATCGGTACCGGCTTCCGCTTGAGCCGGCAATGGACCATGGGGGTGAATTACACGCTGAGCGTGAAAGAGTCCGACATGGCCGGAAACGATTACCTTCAGAACCGCCTGTCCCTGGACCTGACCCGTCAATTTTAAGCTGCCTATGAAAACTCGTCTAACTCTGCTGGGCCTGCTGGCGCTGACCGCCTTCGGTCTGCATGCCCAGGAGCAACCGGTGACGATCACCAACAGCAACGTGAAGCTGGCGGTCATGGACAAGCTTCGTTTCCGCGTGGAAGAGGATCCGTCCAGCGGCAGCAAGATCATCGGCGTAAACTCGCTGGGCCAAGTGAGTGTGCCGGTGAGCGTGGGGTTTGAGGATCCGGAAATCTCTGTGGATGCCAAAGGGCTGACGCTGGAAGAACTGAGTGCGGCGCTTAAGCAGAAGCTCGAAGGCAAGTATTACAAAAAGGCGACCATCAAGCTGACGCTGGTGGACAAGAGCCAAAAGGGCGGAGAGGCGCTTTTCTCCGGCGAATGCCGCGGCGTGATGCCGCTGCCGGCGAATGAAGAAGTCCTGCTGTCCACCGCGTTGATCAAGTTGAATCCCAGTGAGTTTGCGAATCTCCGCAAGGTGGAAGTGTACCGTGCCGACAAGGTCACGGGCAAGAAGATGGACCCGATCATCATGGACATGGAGGCGGTCATCAAAAAGGGTGACCGACGGAAAGAAAAAGACCTCGTCCTGCAAGATGGCGACC
>JAJNBN010000121.1 GCA_021156225.1 Verrucomicrobiota bacterium
TGGAGTGGCTGGCGAGGGTTTGGTCCGGTGAGGGTGGACTGGTTGCTAAAGTACCGCAGGACAGGAGGCAATCGCGCAGGAAACATAAAACGGATCAGACAGGAAGGCGCACTTCGGGGGACAAATTAATTTACGATTTGGGACCCCGACCTTTAGGCGCGGGGTTCAGGACGATTTACGAATCGGTGGGAAACATCGAACATCGAAAGAAGAGGGTTTGAGCCGCAGCGGCGGCTAAGGATGGATCGGCAAGATGCCGGCAGCACATTGTCCCGCCTCGTCATCTCGGCGGCTAAGGAATCGAGGACGACGACGAGGACGATTACGAGGGGCAATGGAGGTTGTGGATAAGTTCTGTAACAGAGACTTGCCAGTGGGGAGGTGGTCAGGCTTACTTCTGGCCGTTTTGCGGTTTACGAAATCGCTCAACTCAACGTGATGAATCCGGAATTGTTAGCCAAAGCGAAGTCCTACGGTTTTTCTGACCGTCAAATCGCCTATTTGACCAATACGACGGAGGACGCCGTCCGCGCCGAACGCAAGAGCATCGGGCTGGTGCCCAGCTATCGTTTGGTGGATACGTGCGCCGCGGAGTTCGAGGCGTATACGCCCTATTTCTACTCCACCTACGACCGCGGTGATGACGAGGTGAAGAAGACGGCGACGAAGAAGGTGATGATCCTGGGTGGCGGGCCAAACCGCATCGGGCAAGGCATTGAGTTCGACTATTGCTGCGTGCATGCGGCGTTCGCGCTGAAGGAGGACGGCTTCGAGACGATCATGGTGAACTCGAATCCGGAAACGGTTTCGACGGATTACGACACGTCGGACAAGCTGTTCTTCGAGCCGCTGACGTTGGAAGACGTGTTGCACATCTACGAACGCGAACAGTGCTGGGGGGCGATCGCGCAGTTCGGCGGGCAGACGCCGCTGAACCTCGCGCTCGGGTTGCAGAAGAACGGGGTGAACATCATCGGCACCTCGCCGCAGAACATCGAGATCGCCGAAGATCGCAAGCTGTTCGCGGCGATGCTGGACAAGCTGCAGATTCCGCAGCCGCCGAATGGTACGGCGACGACGGTAGAAGAAGCCGTAGTGGTCGCGACGAAGCTGGGTTATCCGGTGCTGCTGCGTCCGTCCTTCGTGCTGGGTGGTCGCGCGATGCAGATCGTTTTCTCGGAAGCGGAATTGCGGGATTACTTCCATCGCAATGCGGCGCTGGAAATCTCGGCCGGTCGTCCGGTGTTGGTGGACAAGTTCCTGGAGGACGCCACGGAAGTGGATGTGGACTGCATCACGGATGTGGGGCAGTTCAAGAATCCGGACGAGGGTACGATCGTGGTGGGCGGTATGCTGGAGCATATCGAGTTCGCGGGTGTTCACTCCGGTGACGCGGCGATGGTGCTGCCGCCGCATACGCTGAGCCCGGCGACGATCAATACCATCCGCGAATACACGCACGCGATGGCGAAGGAGCTGAAGGTCATCGGCCTCATGAACGTGCAGTATGCGGTGAAGGGCGACATCGTTTATGTGCTGGAAGTGAATCCACGCGCCTCACGCACGGTGCCATTCGTCTCGAAGGCGATCGGTTTCCCGCTGGCGAAACTCGCGGCGAAGGTCATGGCGGGCAAGACGCTGAAGGAACTCGGCTTCACGAAGGAGATCTGGACGAAGTATTGGGCGGTGAAGGAATCGGTGTTCCCGTTCAACAAGTTCCCGGGGCAGGACATTCTGCTCTCACCGGAGATGCGTTCCACGGGCGAAGTGATGGGCTTGGACATGGATCTGGGCATCGCTTACGCGAAGAGCCAGATGGCGGCGGGATCGACGTTGCCGCTCAAGGGCAAGGTGTTCATCAGTGTGGGCGATGCGCACAAGAAGGACATCGCCGAAGTAGCGAAGGATTTCGTGAATCTCGGTTTCGAACTGGTCGCCACGGGTGGCACAGCGAACACGCTGGAAGCGGCCGGCCTCAAGGTGCAACGCATCCATAAGCTGCAAGAAGGTCGCCCGAATGCGGTGGATCTCTTGAAGAACAAAGAGATTCAGTTGGTAATCAATACGCCGTCCGGCCAGGTGCCGCGCGCGGATGAGGTGAAGATCCGCACGACGGCGGTGCTGACGCAGACGCCGATCATGACGACGATCAGCAGCGCGCGAGCGGCGGCACTGGGCATCGCGGCGTTGAAGCGTGAGGGTTACGGGGTGCAGACGATCCAGGAGTATTTCTGAGCGAAGGTGATGGGGTGACGGAAATTGCGCTCGCCAAGGCGGGGCTTCTTCTCCAGTAATGACCGCGTTCCCGTGATCCCTTCAATGAAGGGACGCGAGGTAAACCGGCTATGTCACCAATTTTCATCTTCAGTTGCATCGGGGGATACTTCCTCTTCCTGCTGCTGATCGCGTGGTACACGAGCCGCAACGCCACCAACGATTCCTACTTCCTCGGGAACAAAGCGTCGCCCTGGTATGCGGTGGCCTTCGGCATGATCGGCGATTCGCTCTCAGGGGTGACGTTCATCTCGGTGCCGGGCACAGTGGGCAGGGACCAGTTCTCCTACCTGCAACTCGTCCTCGGCCTGATGGTGGGGTACCTCATCATCGCGGCGGTGCTGCTACCATTATTCTACAAGCTGAACCTCACCTCCATCTATAGTTACCTGGAGACGCGCTTTGGTGCTTGGTCGCAGAAGACAGGCTCCGCGTATTTTATCCTGTCGCGGACATTGGGAGCGGCGGCGCGATTGTTTTTGGCGGCGAGCGTGATCCAACGGTTTGTGTTCGATGAATGGGGCATACCTTTCGTCGTGACCGTTGCCAGCATCATCGTGCTCATGCTGGCCTATACTTACAAAGGCGGCATCAAGACGCTCGTTTGGACGGACACCTTTCAATCCACGTTCCTGCTACTCGGCGTGATCCTCTCCATCGTGGCCATCATGCGGCAACTGAATCTCGGCATGGGTGATCTCCTCAGCACAGTACGTGACAGTGCCTACTCGCAGACGTTTTTCTGGGATGCGACGAAAGGGAATTATTTCTGGAAACAATTTCTCGGCGGCATCTTCCTGGCCATCGCCATGACGGGCTTGGACCAGAATATGATGCAGAAAAATTTGAGCTGCCGTTCATTGCGGGAAGCGCAATGGAACATGGCGTCCTACAGCGTCATCGCCGTGCTGGTGAATCTGTTCTTCCTCTCCATGGGTGCACTGCTCTTCATCTTCGCGACGAGCAAAGGCATCGCCATGCCGGAACGTTCCGACCAGCTTTTCCCGCTGCTGGCTTTGCAACATCTCGGCACGTTCGCGGCCATCGTGTTTGTTTTGGGTCTCACGGCGGCGACGTTCTCCAGCGCGGATTCCGTGCTCACCACGCTGACCACCTCGTACTGCATCGACATCCTCGGCATGGATAAGGACACCCATAGCACCGAAGCGCAAAAGACGGCTTTGCGCCACCGGATACATCTGGCCTTCGCGGCCATTTTGCTGGTGGTGATCCTGGCCTTTGAAGCCATCGCCAAGCAATCGGTCATCGGTGCTGTGCTGAAGATCGCCACCTACACCTACGGACCGCTGCTGGGACTCTTCGTGTTCGGCATCGTCTGTCGGCGCCGCGTCCTGGATAAGAGCGTACCCATCATCTGCCTTGTAGCTCCCATGATTTGCTATTTTTTGGACACGAACTCCAAAGCATTTTTTGGCGGCTATATTTTTGGCAACGAACTCCTCATCTTGAACGCTGCCGTGACTTGTGCAGGCCTGTTTTTGCTCAGCCGGCCGCAAGAAATTTTGCCCGAATTGGCGAAACCTGCATAAATAGCTGCTTCTCCAAGTGGCTCCATCGCAGGTCAATAAACACTTCCGGGTCTTACGGTGCCCAATTTAGGTAATAATACGTATAGATTTCCGGAAGTGCGGGTGTAGGTTGTAATCGATTCGGGTGACAGAACGTTTCTTCAGCGGGGTTCCCCAACCCCCACCTCCTTGGCGTCTGTTGCCCGAATCACTTTTTTCAGGACACTTTCGCCAACAGAGACTCTTCATTTTGCAATGTCGGTCGTCACACTCAATTTTATCGTTATCGGTTGCGCCAGTTTTTTGATCTGGACCCCCAATTCAGCAGCTTTGCTTTCCGCTTCTGCTAAAGGCAGGCCCTTCGCCATGCCTGGGCGTTGATGTCCGGTGGCATTGAGCCACGCATCGCTCAGGAGTTTGCGTCGCTGGCTGATAAGTTTAAGCAACTCCGCCTGATTCTTTTGCAGCGAGGTGTTCGCCAACCGATCTAGGGAGACTCCCTTGGCCAAGGCTTTCGCAGACACCGTGGCCACTACTTTGTCATCCTCCTTCAACTGATATTGCCCGGTTGCCAGGCCCAAGATCCGCAGTTCACGCGTTGCCGTGCGTTCGGCGAATTTCTCCAAGGCCAAAGACTCCGCGTTCCATTTCGTATCATAGGGTTGCGCAGGATGTATCGTCTCTTGGATTACCTGTTCCGGATCTCCCGTTTTGGCGTTGAGCGTGAGAATTACCACGTCCGGCTTCAGTTTCCATCCGAGTAACAGCGCCTGCGCCATCAGCCAATGCCCCGTGGCATCCGCATGCACACCATCCTTGGCGAAAGTGAAATCCGGCGTCGTCTTACGTCGTGCTTTCAAATGCTCCAGCATCGGCCCATGCACATCATGGACCTCCCAGCCGTTCTTGCGTTGCGAGAGCAACCACTCGCTGAACTTCGTCAGCACCTCGTCATAGCCTACATAAGGTTGCTCATACACGTCACGACCGGCCGGCAAAGTCTTCTCCTTGATCGGCTGTGAATCAAATACTGGCGGTGTGAGATGAATGATCTTCGCTCCGGCCGCTTGCACCTTCTCGCGCAGCTTCAGAATACCCTTCTGATGCGCGCCCATCCGTTCTTCACTGAATGGATAATAGATGCCGTCGTTCATCCCATAGCACGCGATGACGAGATCGGGCTTCACCTGCGCCAGCACCCGATCCAATCGCTCATGCAGATCAGGCCGGGGAAACTTGCCGCCGGCGTGACCCGGCTCGGAAAGACCGGACACAGTCTCACTCGGCAAACCGAGGTCTAGGAACTCCACCTCTGAATCGGGAAAGCGAACGCGCCATGCCGCTTCCACATAATCCACATACTGGCCGGCGTAAGTGATGCTATCGCCGAGGAAGAGCACCCGTTTGATTTTTTCATCTAAGGGCGGTTTCTCTGCTGCGTATAAATCTAGTTGGGTAGCAAGCAGGGCAAGCCCGCTTGTGAGCAGGAAACAACGCCGGTCCATCGGGGAGATCATGCTCCGACTATGCCAGCAACCGTCCCAGTCGCGCAATGCCTTCGGTGATGTCCTTCTCGCCCGCGCCACCAAAGCTCAGCCGCATCTCATGATTCGGCTTCGGTCGATGCGTATCCTCTGCATACGCCAGTTCACCCGGCACATAGAGAACATCCTGCGCGAGCGCCTTCTTGAAGAAGGCCGATTTCATGCCTGTGGCCACGCGTTCCGGCGTGCGCGCCCAGACGTACAAACCGCCATCCGGCTCGCGCCATTGCACAGTCGCGGGGAAATGCTTCTTGATCGCCGCGACCATCACGGCGGACTTGCGTGCATACCGTTCCCGCAATTGCTTGAGATGCCGCTCATACGCGCCCGTGGCCAGCGCCTCCGCGAGCAATTGCTGCAAGAGATTCGCCGTGCCGAAGTCATGATTGCCCTTGATGCGCAGCACCACGGGAAACAGTTCCTTCGGCAAGATGCCGAAGCCCACGCGAATACCCGTAGCGAACGGCTTGCTGTATGTGCCCGCATAAATGACCCGCTCGCTACCCGCACACGTCAAAGCGGAGGGAACATCCTGCCCCGTGAAACGCAGTTCCCGATACGCCGCATCTTCCAACAAATAGATCGGATGGCCCGCCGCCTTTTCATAGCGCTTCAACAGCTTCAACGCCGCCGCCGTGCGCTCCAGTTGCGAGGTGTAACCTGTTGGATTTTGATGATACGTGACGAGATACAATGCCTTGAGCTTCGGCAAAGAGCCTTCTTTCTTCAACTGCTCCAGGCATCGTTCCAAGTCCGCGAGGTCCACTCCTTCCGGCGTCAGCTTCACCCCGCGACAATGCATACCCCGGCTTTGCGCGATACCGAGAAAAACAAAATACGTCGGATCTTCCACGATCACGATATCGCCCGTATCGAACAACGCCTCTGAGAGAAGATAGAGCAACTGCTGGGACCCGTGCGTGATAATGGTTTGCGCCACGGGCGCGATGGCCTTTTCCGCATCCAGATGCTGCAAGCGCTTCACCGTCAGTTCCCGCAGTTGCGTGTCACCCGCGCTCGCACCGTATTGCAGAGCCGCTTGGCCACGCGCCGCTTTGGCGAGCACCCGTTTCGCCAGTTCCTGCGTCTCCGCCACCGGCAACGAGGGATTATCCGTGAATCCAGCGGCCAGCGAGATGATGTGCGGATGATCCAGCGTCTGCTTCATCAGCCAGGCGATGGGCGGTTCCGTGATGCGCTGGCCAAGTTGCGAAAGGGCGGTGCGTTTCATTGTCGAAGCCGATACTGCGCGGTCAATCGGAGCAGGGCAAGGGGATGATTATTGTTTGCCGGAAACAGTTTCCAAGGACTCCAAAAACTTCTCCACCCCATCCTTGTACATCTCCGCCCCCGCAAAAAACGTCTCGTTATGATCACCCGCTATCTCGTGGAGCACCTTGGGATTGTTCGCCACCTTGAAATTCTGTTCCGCATGATGGAAGCGGATGAGCGTATCCGAACGGCTGTGCAAGATGAGCAACGGCACCTTGATCTTCGGCAACCGGTCCACCGTGTTGTAGTGGATGGACGCCAGCAATCGCACCGGCAGGAAAGGGAACAGCTCCGTGCCGAGATTCGGCACGCTGGTATACGTGCTCTGCAATACCAGTGCGCCCACCTTATGCTCCACTGCCACCCAACTGGCCACGCCCCCGCCTAACGACTCGCCCAGCACAATGATATTCTCTGCCGCAAAACCTTTGCTCAACAACCAGTCGTAACCCGCCTTGGCATCCTGATACGTTCCTTTTTCGGAAGGTTTGCCCGCGCTCAAGCCATAGCCGCGATAATCCACCGCCAGAAAATTCACGCCCAGCCCATGCCACACCCGGTAGAGATCCAGCCGGTGACTGATATTGCCACCATTCCCATGCACGAACAGCACGGCGTAACGGGCACGCGGTGAATCCTTCGGCACTGGAAAGAACCACGCGTTGAGCCGCAGCTTGTCCTCCGTGGTCAGCCAGACCTCCTCACCGGTAATACCCACATCGCCCAACTGCACGTCCAATTCCGTGCTGGGATGATACACATTCGCGTATTCGAACTCGCGCAATAACATGGCCAGGATCAGGCAGACGGTGCCCACGACTAGCAGCCGCTTCCAGCGTTTTCTCGTAACGTCTTGCATGGGCCGTTCGTCTGCTACGGGACACAGTATGCATTACGTATTGCGTCAGACAATGGGTGACCGTTATTTTTTCAACATGCGAAAACTTCCTGTCCTGACTTTGGCATGCCTGCTTTTATTTGTCGCCGACGCCTTCGCCCAGACCAATGTCTCGGTCTTGGAAAAGATCCCTGGAACCAAGCCGCGGAACATCGTCTTCATCCTCGCGGACGATCACCGTTACGATGCCATGGGTTTCATGGGCCACCCGTTTCTGGAAACACCGAACATGGATTTCCTGGCGAAGAACGGCGTGCATCTGAAGAACGCTTTCGTCTCCACCGCCCTCTGCTCGCCCAGCCGCGCCTCGATCCTTACGGGTCTGTATCCGCACAAGCACAAGATCGTGGATAACAACACGCCCATCCAGCCGGGCACCATCTACTTCTCCCAATACCTGAAGCAGGCCGGTTACCAGACCGCCTTTTTTGGCAAATGGCACATGGGCGGCGAGGGTGATGAACCGCAACCCGGCTGGGATCATTGGGTGAGCTTCCGCGGGCAGGGCACCTATCTGCCCACGAAGAATGGCTTGAACGTGGATGGCAAGCACGTCGCGCAGAAGGGGTACATCACGGATGAGCTGACGGACTACGCCATTGATTGGCTGGACCGGCGCGACCTGAACAAGCCTTTCATGATGTATCTCTCGCACAAAGCGGTGCACTCGGACTTTGTTCCCGCCGATCGCCACAAGGGCCGCTACAAAGGCAAGCGCGCGCCCGTTCCCGCCGAGGTGACGAATAATCCTGAGTAT
>JAJNBN010000635.1 GCA_021156225.1 Verrucomicrobiota bacterium
CGCCGCTGGCGACCTCTTCGCTGACTTCACCATGAAAGGTGCGGGCACCACAGACAAGAGCCTGCAAAAGAACTTGGCCGCCACCGGCACGCTGAACTTCACCAACGCCAATATCCAAGTCGTTGAAAAAGGCAGACTCTATCCCATTCTGTCCGCTGTCGCGACTGCGTTGCAAATGCCCGAAGTGCTGAATTCCCCGCTCAATGCCGTGGGTGCTGAAATGAAAATAGCCGCCGGCCAGATTGACATCTCGCGCGCCAACATCCTCAGCCCCGCCTTGTTCGCCGGTATCAGCGGCAATATTCCGATGAGCGAAGTGCTGACGAACTCACCGCTCAACTTGCCGGTCAATTTCCAACTGGCGACCGGCCTCGCCCGTCGCATCCGCCTGACGGACCAGAGCAACACCAACGCCTATGTGCCCATACCCGATTTCCTGGTGGCCAAAGGCACCATCGGTTCGCCGAAAGCGGACATCAAAATCTCAGCCACAAGCTTGCTCAAAGCCGCTGGCGGCATCGACCTCGGTGATAAAGGCAACAACATCATCAAAGGTGTGAACAGCATCCTCGGCAGCAAGAATCCTCAGACAGTCACCAACGCCCCCGGGGCGACAAACAGCAACACCTCCACCAACACCACTACGACGAACAAGCCTGGCGTTCTGGATGTGCTCGATCTCTTCAAGAAGAAGAAACAGTAAAACGTTTTCCAGTTAAACTTGAGCCGGAGCTTGTTACCGCTCCGGCTTTTGTTTTAATTCCCTCCATGGAATCCGTTTTGCGTTATCTCGAAGAGCACCGGCAGGAATTCATCCACCGCCTGTGCCACTATGTCCGCTTTCCCAGCGTCTCCGCGCAACCGCATCACAAACCGGACATCGAGAGCTGCGCCCAGTGGCTCGCCGACCATTGCCGATCTATCGGCTTGGTCACCGAGCTTTGCAAGACTCCCGGTAATCCCATCGTCTTAGCCAAGACGCCACGGACGAAGGGTTCCAAGAAACCGCACTACCTCATCTACGGCCACTATGATGTGCAGCCCGCCGAGCCGTTTCATCTTTGGACTACACCCGCTTTCGAGCCACGCATCGCAGGCGATTCCCTCTTCGCCCGTGGTGCCAGCGATAATAAAGGCCAGCACCTCGCCCACCTGAACGCGGTAGAAGCCTATCTCAAGACCGGCACCGAACTCCCCTGCGATCTCACCTTCCTGATCGAAGGCGAAGAGGAAGTCGGTTGCACCAGCCTGAAAGGTTTCCTCGAAGAGCGCGCCAAGGAACTCAAATGCGACACCATCGTGATTTCGGACACCGGCATGCCGGACCTCAAGCACCCTGCCCTTACCTACGCCCTGCGCGGCATCGTGGCGGCGGAAGTGACCTTGCATGGCCCTTCGCGTGACCTGCACTCCGGCATTTATGGTGGTTCGGTGGAAAACCCGGCGATGGCCTTGTGCCAATTGCTCGGCCAGCTTCGTGACAAGAAAGGCCGCATCACCGTTCCCGGTTTCTATGATGACGTGGTGAATCTCAGCGCTTACGAGCGCAAGCAACTCGCCCGCCTGCCGCACAATGAGAACGCCTACAAGAAATTCCTCGGCGTGAAAGAGCTCATGGGCGAGCAAGGCTACACGGCCATCGAACGCCGCAGTGCGCGCCCGACGTGCGAGATCAACGGTCTCACCAGCGGTTATCAGGGTGAAGGCAGCAAGACCATCGTGCCCTCTTGGGCCAAGGCCAAGCTCACTTTCCGCCTTGTGCCCGATCAAAAGCCGCAGAAGGTCATCAAGCTCGTGGAGAAGCATCTCAAGAAACTCTGCCCGCCCACGGTGCGCATGGAGTTTGAATCCGGCCATGGCGGCGAGGCCTATCTCGTCTCGCCAACCAGCGCTCCAGCACAAGCGGCCTTGCGAGCCTTGAAGAACGCTTTCGGTTGCGAGCCGGTTCTGTTGCGCGAAGGCGGCTCCATCCCCATCGTGAACCAGTTCCGCAAAACTTTGGGTGCCGATTCCTTGTTACTCGGCCTCGGCTTGCCCGATGATAATCCGCATTCGCCGAACGAAAAATTCAGCCTCACCGCCTACACTAAAGGCATGAAGATGAGCGCCCTCCTCTGGCCCGAACTGGCCGCGAGTGCCTAGCGCACGCTTCCATACGGAGCGCGGGTCTGTGACCCGCAGCAACGTGAAAAGCAAACCGCGCTCAAAGATTATTTTAGCGTCCAATTCGTGATACTGCGTCTCTCATCGATTGCTCCTATTCTTAGGAGCAACGCATCTCTCCGCCCATCAACCCGGCCTCAGCTACATCAACCTCACCGTTGAAAGCAACCGCCTCTCCGGCCGCGTGGACATGTCCCTGCGCGATCTGGACCTCGTCGTGAATCTGGATGCTGATGGCAACGGCGCTGTCACCTTCACCGAGCTGCAGGCCAAACAACCCGCCATCGGTGGCTACCTCCTGAAGCACCTGAGTTTCTCTGCTGATGGCCAACCGGGCTTGATCCATGTCCGCGAGCATCTCGTCGCGACGGACAATGACGGTGCCTTCGCCGTCGCCGAGATC
>JAJNBN010000122.1 GCA_021156225.1 Verrucomicrobiota bacterium
CATCGTCTTCTGGAGCGATCATGGCTACCACTGGGGCGAGCACGGTCTCATGATGAAGCAGAGCACCTTCGAGGAATCCGCACGTGTGCCCTTGATCATCGCCGGTCCCGGCGTTAAGCCCGCTGCCAAAGGTTGCCAACGCACCGTGGAACTCATCGACCTCTACCCCACCCTCGCCGATGTCTGCGGCCTGCCCAAGCCCGCGAATGTTCAAGGCACCAGTCTGAAACCGCTGCTGCAAAACGCCGCCGCCAAATGGGACCGCCCCGCCTTCACCCAAGTCAGCCGCGGCGGCACGCCCGGTCACTCCGTCCGCACCGAACGCTGGCGCTACACCGAATGGGATAATGGCAAAGCCGGTGCGCAACTCTACGATCACCAGAACGATCCCAAGGAACTCAACAACCTCATCAAAGACCCGCAACACGCCTCGGTCATCGCGGAAATGAAAGCCTTGGTGCAGAAAAACTGGCCCGCCACCTCCTTCTCCAATCAGCCGCCTGCCAACGACGGCAAGAAAAAGAACAAGAAGAAGGACGCGTAAACACCGCTCAGACCAGTCCTATCGCTCCGAAATTCAGCCAAAGGTTATCTGGCAGTAGCAAAGCACATACTGTATTCATCAGCGTATGCCCCTGCTGCTGGTCGTATCTTGCAATACAAAATCTCCGCCGGAGTCACCGGTCGTCGCTTGGCCTGGAGCACAGGTATTCGAAATTTATGTGAAGCAACTCGCATCATCCAAATGAATCGGCTCATCCGTGATATAACATCTTTGCCTCCTGCCATTGCTGCTGCCGCTCGACACCTTGCCGCCGATCTCATCACGGGCACCTCTCTAAAAAAACAAAAAAGCCGGACGATCACTCGTCCGGCCTTAGCGTAATTCTTTTATTCAGCTCAAATACTGCATCCGCCCCGTGCTATCACCCAGGCGCGAAACACCGGTCACGCCCATGCGGTCAAGCATCGAGAGATACAGGTTCGTCATCGGCACGCCTTCCGGCAGTTTCAGGTGGCGGCCCGTCTTGATCGTCCCGCCGCCCTTGCCCGCGATGATCACCGGCAGGTCATGATGCGTATGGCGGTTGCCATCACCGATGCCGCTGCCCAGCACGATCATCGTGTTATCCAGCAAGGACGAGCCATCCGCTTCCTTCGTGTCCTTCATCTTCTGGACGAAGTAGGCGAAGTTCTGGATGTGGAAATAATCGATCTTCTTCAACTTCTCCACCATCACCTTGTCATTCTGGTGATGCGACAGGTTGTGATGACCATCCGGGATGCCGATCTCCGGGAACGGGCTGTTGCTGCCGTCATGCGCCATCAGGAAAGTCGAGATGCGCGTCGTATCCGTCTTGAACGCCAGCACCATCAGGTCATACATCAGACGGAAGTGACCCGACTTCTCCTTCGGGATGCCTGTGGGCTTCTTGTAATCCAGCTCCTTCGCGTTGAACTTCTCCGAGGCCGCGATCTGCAGTTCCAGTTCCCGCACGCCCGCCAGATACTCGTCCACCTTGCGCTGGTCATTCACGCCCAGTTGCTTCTGCAGCCGCTTCGCATCATCCAGCACGAAGTCCAGGATGCTCTTGTCGTACTGCTTGCGCAGCGCGAGGCTCTGCGCATTCTCATTGGCATTGCCGCCACCGAACAGACGCTCGAACACCCGGCGCGGATCGTTCTCCGGCGCCATCGGCATCGTCTCCGTCTTCCACGAAAGATTGTATTGATACGCGCAGCTATAACCGGAATCGCACGAACCCGCCTGGCGCGCCTTGTCACAGCTCAGTTCCAGCGAAGGGAACCGCGTCTGCCGTCCGATCTTGCCCGCCGCGATCTGGTCCACCGAGGCACCCACGCGGATGTCCGCACCCGCCGTCTTGCGCGCCTGCACACCCGTCAGAAACGTCGCATTCGCGCGTGCATGATCGCCCGCCCCATCCCCGTTCGCCCGCGCCTTGTCGTGCTTCAGGCCACTGACTACCAGGATGTCATCTTTGACCGCCTTGAGCGGCATCAAAGTCGGCGACAGCAGGTAATTCGCGCCCGTCCCCTGTGGAAACCAGTTCTCACCGATCACCCCGTTCGGGATATACGCGAAGGCCATGCGCCGTGGCATCGCACTCGTCGCTCCGCCAGCAACGGCTTCAGCCGCCGTGGTGATGGAGGGCAGCATCGCTTCCAAGGCCGGCAGTGCCAGCATGGTGCCCATGCCCTTTAAGAACGTGCGCCGCGGTAGTTGCCAGGGTTTGTTCATGTTAAAATTCAGTTAGGTATTACGACTCTTACTCTACCAGTATTTGACCGTGCCAACAACGTCTCAATTCATTCTTTTAGAGACCGTCTCTTACCGTTCGCCATCTCCGCGTCGCAACTGGAACGGCACGCTCTTCACCACCGAAATGATCAAGGACGAGAACTTGTAATTCCCCGCCTTCACCTCCGCCGCGATCTGTTCCTGCGTCGGCTTGTCATACCATTCCATGCCCCGGCCCAGCGCATAGATCAGCATCTTCTCCGCCATGCAATGCAGGAACTCCTCCCGCTTCTGGCTGGCCAGAATCTTGTTCAGCTCATTGGGCCCGGCGAACGTTTCACCGCTCACCAGCTTGCCTGCCGGATCAATCTTGAATCCCTCATCCTTTTCACGCCAGCCACCGATGCCGTCAAAGTTCTCCAGACCGAAACCCAACGGGTCCATGCGCGCATGGCACGAGGCGCACCCCGCATCCGCCCGGTGCTTCTCCAAGCGCACCCGCAAGCTGCCCTTCACCGCTTCCTTGCTCGGATCATCCAGCGCCGGCACATCCGGAGGCGCCGGTGGTGGCGGCGTCGCCAGCAGATTCTCCAGCACCCACAGCCCGCGCTTCACCGGCGAGGTCCGGGTCGGGTTCGATGTGATCGTCAAAATGCTCCCGTGCGTGAGGATGCCCGAGCGCTGCGTGCCCGCCAGCGACACCTTTTGGAATTTGTCCCCCACCACGCCGCCCAGATTGTAATGCTCCGCCAGCCGCTCGTTGACGAACGTGTAATCCGCCGTCAGGAACTCCAGGATCGAACGGTCCTCGCGCATGATGTTCTCGAAGAACATTTCCGTCTCCTTGCGCATCAATCCCTTCAGGCTCTCGTCCCATTCCGGATACGTCTTCGGGTCGGGCGAAACCACGTCAAGGTTCCGCAGCATCAGCCATTGCCCGGCGAAATTCTCCACCAGCGCCTTCGCCTTGTTATCCCGCAACATCCGTTGCACTTGGAAGCCAAGGTTGCGCCGCAATTCACCCCGCCGGGCGTAATCCAGCAATTCCGTGTCCGGCATGCTGCTCCACAGGAAGTAGGACAGTCGCGAGGCCAGCGCATACTCATTGATCGGATGCGCCTTCTTCGGATTATCCGGCTCTGGCTGGATTTCACCGCGGAAAAGGAAGTTCGGCGATACCAGCACCGCTTGCAGCGCCAGCTTCACGGAAGCTTCAAACGGCTCCTTGTTCTTCTCCGCCAAACCGTAGATGGCCATCAACCGAGTCAGCTCATCATCCGTCACCGGTCGCCGGAATGCGCGGGAGGCGAAGGCCTTGACCAGTTCGCGCCCCACCGCCTCACGGTCCTCCGTGCCGGTCGGCTTCTTGAAAAAGATCGCGTTATGCGTATCCGGATAAACCGGGTTCACCGTGTTGATCGGCCCCGCTACATCTATGTAATTGATGATCAGGTTCGTATCGATCGTCCGCTTCTTCTTGTCCTTCGCTGGAGGGGCCAGAAAGTAATCGTTCAGGAACGCCGCCGCGATCCGGCCATCGCCCGCCTTCGCCGTGAACTTCACCTCGAACAAGCCGGGATTGTCCTCCACTTCCCGCACATCGAACTGCTTCAGATCCTTGCCCGCATACCGCACCGCCATCTTCACCGGCTGGGGACCACCCTGATGACCATAAGCCTTCACATAAATGAGGTACTCGCCATCTGCGGGAAACTTGTAGTTGAAGAACATCTCCCCGTTGGACACCAGGATGCGCCCCTCACCTTGCGGCGTGCCACCCGCCAGCCGCGTCGCTCCAAAGCGTGTCGTGGGCGGCTTGGGCAGGCCCACCACGATGGCCTTATCCAAGATGTTCTGCGCCGCCTTCATGTATTTCTCCATCATGATGGGCGAGAGCGAGAGCACATCCCCGATGTTATCAAAACCGTATCCCGAATCGTCTGCCGGAAAATCATCCGCCGGATCGAAGTCCACCCCCACCAGATCACGGATGGTGTTGTTATACTCCACCCGGTTGAGGCGGCGGATGGTCACACGACCGGGATCAGGATTCTTGGGATCCGCCTTGAAGATCTCTTTCTTCACCCACTCCGAGATCAGGTCCCGTTGCTCCTGCGTCGGTTGCGCCTTCTTATCCGGCGGCATCAACCGTTGCTCCATGTTCTTGGCTACATCCAACCACAATTTCCGTTCCTTCAACAGCAGCGCCAGATCCTTCTGCTCATCCAGAGCGACGCCACCCTTCTTCGTCCCGTCCGCATGGCAGTCATAGCAGAACTCTACAAGGATAGGTTTGATATCCTTCTCGTAGGAGATCGGCCCCTCCGCCGTCTTGGTCGCGGCCTTGGCCGGAGTCGCCGCCGCCATCAGGACCGGCTCCTTCTTGAAGGAGTCGAACAGTCCTGCGACAGCCACCCCTGCTGAGGTGCCTACCAGCAACAACGCCATGATCTTACGGTTTAACTTCATGCTGTCTGACTCTAAACTATTAACCGGCTGATACGCTTGTCCAAACAATATTTACCGTACACGTATCAATTCAGTACGCCCCCGGAGAGATGCTGCGGGAGAGCAGTAAGTTACACCAGAACGTCCGCTGGAAGAATGTCGGCATCGTAATCCGTAGAAAGCCCCTTCCGGGCCAGCTTGCGGGCGGCCAATATCCCCACCATCCCCGCATTGTCCGTGCAAAGCTGCCGCTCGGCCAAACGCAGCGCCAGCCCCCGCCGGGCGCATTCGGCCGTCAATTTGGCCCGCAACCCGCTGTTGCACGTGACCCCTCCGGATGCCGTGACGCACCGGTAACCCAGACGCTTCGTCGCCCGCAGCGTCTTGACCACTAGGACCTCCACGATCGCCGCCTGCACGCTCGCGCACAAGTCCGCCACCTGCGCCTCACTGGCCGTGACACCCGGATTATCCCGCAAGAAATACCGGACCGACGTCTTCAACCCGCTGAAGCTGAAATCATCATGCGGCTCATGTAACATAGGCCGGGGAAACTTGTATGCCTCCGGATTCCCCTTCGCCGCCAACCGGTCCAGTTGCGGTCCGCCCGGATACGGCAACCCGATCAGTTTCGCTACCTTGTCAAAACACTCCCCCGCCGCATCATCCACCGTCCCACCCAATACCCTGTGCTCCAGCTCCGCCTTCACATCCACCAGCATCGTATGCCCCCCGCTCACGATCAGAGACACGTTAGGCTGAAACAGATCGAAACGAGCGCGCGATAGTCCTTGGGCATCGCTATCCATTATGGCACCCGCCTCCCTCTCCCCTCGGAGGGGAGAGGGCCGGGGTGAGGGGTGCCCTTCCCTGTCCGGGAGGTCGGATTTCGACTCGGCCTTCGATTCAATCCACGGAGAGTAAAGATGCGCCTCATGATGATTCACCCCGATGAACGGCACCCCCAAAGACCACGCCATCGCCTCCGCCGCCCGAAACCCGATCATCAACGCATTTGGCAAACCCGGCCCCTGCGTCGCCGCCACCGCCGTCAAATCCATCGCGATCACACCCGCCTTGGCCAACGTCTCCGCCACCACCGGCGTCAGATTCCTAAGATGCTCCCGTGTCGCCAACTCCGGCACCACCCCGCCATACTCCTCATGCAACTTGATCTGCGACGACACGACCGTCGCCAGAATGACATCATCCCGGACAATCGCCGCACTCGTTTCATCACAAGAAGTCTCTATGGCTAAAATCAGCATGATAATAAACTCCCGAAAGATGCCTGTTCACGAAGCTCCTCGGCAAGCACGGAGCCCAACTCTCAAAATCTCAGCATGGAAGCATATTAACCACCTTCAAAACGTCCGGCTTTCCCATAATCGGCAAAAGCGTCACTCACCTCAACATCAGGACAATTGCCCTATCCAGCTCAGAAGATTTTTCATACTCAAAAACCCCGGCTTGATCACGCACCACCACTTCCGTTTGCACAATCATTTCAGTTACTTGGGAAATCTTCACGGACACCGTACTCGTTCCGATCGTCCCCTTGACCAATCCAGTGCCCGTGTCTTCGTGCGTGACATCCCCCTTCTCCTCAATCCCTTGCCTGACCGCCCGCCGCACATCCTCCATCGGTTTCTCAAAAGCGCTGGTTATCCTTTGTAGCGGCACTTTCGTCCTCGGAGGGTTTCCCGGGGGACAGACACACCCCTGCCAAAAGACAATCGCCGCCACCAATATCAGCGCCAGTTTCATGAAAGAGCATGCCGCCTTGCCACCTCAGTACGAACGCAGACGCACACGAATTAAAACCTATTCGTGTTAATTCGTGTCCATTAGTGGTTACTTACCCCTTCTTCGTCGCCTTCTTCGCATCCTGCCCCGTGTAGAGCAGAATCCCCTTCAACAGATCCGTCGCCCGTTCCAGTTGCACATCCTTCGTGCTGAGCACCTTTTCCTTGTCCGCATCTTCCAGCATTTCGGCTCCACCGGGCGAACGCAACCGCGCGAGGTTCACTTCATCCTCCAGCGACATCGGCACGATGCTGTCCGGCGTGATGCCGTGCTCATGGATTGTCTTATGGCTGGGCGTATAATACTTCGCCGTCGTCAGGCGCAGCGCGGAATCATCCGGCAACGGCAGGATGCTTTGCACCGATCCTTTGCCAAACGTCTGCTCGCCCATGATATGTGCCCGGCGAACATCCTGCAGACAGCCCGCCACGATCTCCGACGCGCTCGCGCTGCCACCATTCACCAGCACGACCATGGGGATATCCTTATAATAGCCCGGCCCTTTCGCCGAATAGGAGGACTTCTGCGCCTCATTGCGCCCTTCGGTCGTGACGATCAGTTGTCCACGCGGCAGGAACAGCTCGCAGACCTTCACCGCCTGGTCCAGCAACCCGCCCGGATTCGCGCGCAAATCGAGCACCAGCGCCTTCATACCCGCCTTCTGCTGCTTTTCCAGCGCGGTCTTGAGTTCATCCGCCGTCTTTTCCCCAAATTGGGTCACGCGCACATAGCCGATATTGTCTTCCAGCAATTTGAATTCGCGTTTGCCGCTCAGGTCCTTGGCCGTATCCACCTTGATCTCCGCGCGGACGAGCTTGAACTCCTTCGGTTCCAACCAACCTTCACGCGCCACCTTGATCGTCACCTCCGTGCCCGGCACACCGCGCAAACGCTTCACTGCTTCTGAGATAGGCAGACGCTCCGCATTCTTGCCACCGATCTCCACGATGCGATCGCCCGAAAGTATCCCCGCCGCAAATCCCGGCGTATCCTCGATGGGCGCCACGACTGTCAGAAAACCGTTCTTCGACTGGATGACGATGCCCACGCCGCCGAACTGTCCCTCCGTGTCATCCTGCAATTCCTTGAACTTCGAGGAATCCATGAACTCGCTGTGCGGGTCCAGGGTGGAAACCATCCCGCGCAAGGCCCCGTGCATCAGGTCTTGATAGGTCACCTTCTCGCCATCCACGTAATCCTTGCGGATCATCTCCATCACTCTCGCCAGCAACGCGTAATGAGTGTAAGCATCGTCCTTGCCCGCCGCCTGGACGCTCTGTTGATAGATCTGCGCACCGAGGAACAGGTTCACCCCGAGCACCACGGTCAATGCGCTGAAGAGGATTCGTTTCTTCATAAATCGCTAAGTTCTGCCACTACTAGGCGCAAAGTAAAACTCAGGTGACAAAATAGCAAGCGGCAGGAAAGGAGCGCGGACTTTAGTCCGCTTCCACCTCCAAAAGTCCAAGGGGCCTGGAAGCCATTGAGGACTCCCTGACCAACAATTCTCCGCATCCCCCTTGCCTCACCCTGTCCCATCTTCTAATTTTCCCCCAAGGAAATCATGCGACGGCTCCAATCCTTAATCGTCTGGCTTACCTTGGTATTCATCCTGTGGAATGCTTGGTACTACCTGTGGTTTAACCATGGCTGGCCCGGCGCCACCCGCATCTTGACCCGGCTCAGAAATGCCGACGGTGAAGCGGCTTACGACGCCATGAGCGATGAAATGCTGCTGATCG
>JAJNBN010000123.1 GCA_021156225.1 Verrucomicrobiota bacterium
GGGGACCTAGGACATCCGCTGTCCTAGGTCCCCTTTTCTTTAAAATATTTTCACCCGGCTTAACCCCTTGAAAATAAGGTGGTTACCTCTACAAAGTCGCCTCACTATGTGAAACCTCAGAAATTATTTCCACCGGTTGGAATCCTTACGCCGATTTCAGTCGGGTGCGTCTGCTCCAAAGCTTTTACTGACCTTTAAAATCGGCTCCGCGCTGCGGGAAGCTAAGCTGTAGAAATCCGGGATGTATCATTATGCGGATTCGCGCTTTACCCTCAATCCCCGAGCGGAACGACGAGGCTTTTGGGTCACCTTAGGCAGTGGAGATTTGCTGCTGGATAAGAGGATGGAACGGATTCTTTCGATGTGGACTTGCGATTCTTTGGCCCGTTCGTCAGCGGACCGGCTGGTGAGGCCGCCAGGTGCTTGGGCCATCGTCCGCAACAGGTTCTTCCGTTCCTCAAACATCCGAAGAGCTACCCAAAGGGTTTCCTCAAGGTGTTTGGTTTGCTCGGCCAGCAGAACAGCCGCGGTGAAGGCATGGCCCGTATGGCAACGATATCGGAGCATGCTCCCTTCTTTCATCTTCCAGAGCACCCCGTTGCAGTTTGGGCAGTTAAAGGGCACTTGATCGCCCAGATGCTCGACAGCGGTCACGTCACTGACGACGCGTTCGGCAATGAGCGCTTCCGAGATGATGTCGGCCGGTACCGGGGGTGATTTTGGGGCCGGTTGCAGGACCAGCTTGGTCAGTAATTCACCGATGTCATTGACGGACAGGCAGTAATCAGGCGTCAAATTATTCAGCGCGTTCTGCGGCATATCGGGATACATCGCTTCGGCTGGCTGCTGCACCACACAGATTCCTCCACACCGTTGAATGGCCAAAAGGCCGGAGCTGCCGTCATCCAGATAACCGGTCAGCACCACACCAATCACTTGCGCACCATAGGCGACAGCAGCGGAACGAAATAACGGATCAATGCCAGGCCGCGAACGGTTTTCCCGGGCACCCTTGGAGATTTTGATTTTTCCTTTGGTGATGAGCATGTGGTGGTCCGGTGGCGCCACATAGATTCGACCTGCTTGAAACCTCTCCCCATCTACCGCCATTTCGCATCCCAGGCGTCCATGCTTTCTCAAGGTCTCGACCAGCACCTTTCCACTCGTATCCGCGGCCAAGTGTTGAACCACAAAAATCGGTGCTGGAAAGTCCTCGGCCAAAGGGGCGATCAACCGCGTAAGAGCCTCCAAGCCTCCAGCCGAGGTGCCGACCACGATCATGCGATTGAGTTTCATTTTTAAAAGTCCCGTCAGGCCTGATAACCGCTTTGTTTCCAGAAAGGGCGATGGCACCAAAGGTTCGCTGTTTGCACCCGTCGTAAGAAGACGCCGCCCGGGATACGTGCAAGCTTTGCCGGTATCCTTGACGGGTATCCTCCTCCTGAAGCTCCGTCACCGGTTATTGAAGGCACTCCACTACCCATGCTTTAGGTAATCCAGTATTGGAAAATTTCAAGGCGGATATGAGGTAATGATGAGCCTCCACGCTTCCATTCATTGCAGCGCAAATGCTTCTCCGTGAGGAATTGGAGCAGAGCGTTTTGAAGAGTCACTGCTTGCTTCCCGCCTAACTCAACGCCGCAAACAACTGCCTTAGTTCCTCCTCCACATCCGCCGGAGAGGCTACGGTCTCGGCAATCTCCGCCCGCAAGAGTTCGCGATACCGCTGGCGCAGGCGATGCACCGTCACTTTCACATTCCCTTCCGTCATGCCCAGTTGCGTTGCCAGTTCCGTGTAGGGCACGGAGGAGCGGTCACCCATCAGGCACACCTTCAGCAGATCAAACTGCGCGCCCTTGCCGCTCGCCCCCTGTTCCTCACGCAACAGGTTGAGCACGCGGTCCAGCAACGTCATCGCCCAACGGCGTTCGTAGATCTTGTCGGCGGAGACGACCTCTCGCGGCTCCAGGCTGTAACGCGTCTCTGCATCATGCGCATCAAGGTGGATGATCTCCTGACCGCCACCACGTTTCAACGCGCGCGCCTTGTCCCATTCATTCGCAAGGAAGTGCTTGAGCGCGGCGAGCAGGAAAGAACGGAAGCGGCCCTTGTCCCGGCTCACGGCCGCGAGATAATTCTTCTGCAACAACCGTGTGAAAAACTCCTGCGTGAGATCCTGCGCATCATGCGCACTGTGCCCCTGCCGCCGTACGTATGCATACAGCGGATACCAATACGCGCGGCAAAGCTGCGCCAGCGCCTCCTCCGAACGTGCTGATGCCGGCGCACCCGCCGCCATCACCACGCTCCAGCGCGTCGTGGCGAACTCGCGTGCAGCTCCAAGCACCGTCTCGGCTTTGTCGTGAGTGCTGGTCATGGTTTGTTTTGTAGCAGCCGACGTGAGGAGGCTCTTGCTTCTTTTCGGTTAGAGCCTCGTCACCTCGGCTGCTACGTTCTTAGGGCACAATCTTCAAAATCCGGTCATTGTAACTATCCGTGATATAAAGCTCCCCCGTCTTCGGATGCACCGTCACCCCATGCGGGCGCGCCAGTTGCGCTTTCGTCGGATCACCGCCAAGCCCTTCCGCGCCTTTCACACCGGTGCCCGCGATGCGCGTGATCTTCCCATCCTTCGGCTGATACCGGCGCACCAGATGACTCTCCGCATCCGCGATGATCACGCTGTTATCCCGGTCGATGCAGATGTATTTCGGCCCGTTCATCGTGGCTTCGAGGCCGGGGCCGCCATCGCCCGTGCCGCCTTTCTTGCCGCTCGCGTTCACCACCGTTTTGATCTTTCCGTCCTTGTCCACGACACGCAGCGCATTGCCGCCGCGTTCGAGGATATAGACATTCCCTAAACGATCTGCCGCAGCCGCCCGGGGATCGACGAGCGGCGCCTCCGTCGCTACGGCACCATCCGTAGGCACCCCCTTCTGCCCATTGCCCGCGACCACCTTGCTTTTGCCCGTCTTCAGATCCAGCACATGCACCTGGCGCAAGTCCGCGATGTAAAGTTGCGTCCCGCTGAAATCCAGGCTGATGCAATACGGCCCGAGACTCTTCGCCTTCTGGTTCGGCACATTGAAGCCCTCGATGCTCGATACCTTGTTCGCCTTCACATCCACTTTGCGCACGCGCCCATTCCACGTATCGCCAATCAGCACGTTGCCATCCGGCAGGATCGCCAGATTGTGCGGTCCGTTGAACTTCGCATTGAGCGCCCAACCGCCATCGCCGGAATCCCCCGCCTGCGGTTTCCCGGCCACATGGGTCAGGACGCCTTTGCCATCCACGCGCAGCAGGCGGTTGCCCGAGGCCATCTCCACGATATACATGTTCCCCGCCGCATCGAACTCCGTGCCGAAAGGTTCCTTGAGCTTCGCTTCAATGGCCGGAATGTTCACCGCGTCATTCGTCCCCCCTGCAACGAGCACCAACTGCGCGGCTTGGGCAACCAAAGACGATACGGATAACACGCCGACGAAAAGCAAACGCGATAAACGGGTGGTCATACGGAAAGTTTCTACCCGTTATCGCGCCGGGAATAAACAAGAAAGCTGAGGTATTCGCTGCTTTCGCTTGCCTTCATCATCGGTTTTGCCAGAAAATGCCGCCGTTCGATTCCTCTGAGGAGGCGTTTGATCCTGATAAAAAGCTAAAGCTAAAAGTAGTATCCACATGAAGAAATGCACATTTGAATGGCTGGCCAAACTGGGCTGCCTTTTGACCCTGGTGTCCCTCCTGAGCGGCTGCCAGACCTCCAGCAAACAATTGGAGGCCTCGGCCAAAGGCGAGGTGCACGAGGGCATGACCCGGGATGAAGTGATCAAGCTCCTTGGCAAACCAGATTTATCCGCGCGCGGTTTCAAAGAACTGGCCATCGACCGTTTCGTGGCGCAGGAAAAAGATTACCGCTATCTGCCCGCCGATTCCGGTTATGACGGCCCGACGGTGGTGAACAGCCTGACGGTGCTTTACACCGCAGACCGCAAGGTGGACAAAATCCATCATTCCCGGGGCAACGTGGTGTGGAACAGCCGCACGTATGGAGATGCCACCGGCGGCACCATCGCCCACACCTTGGACACCCGGAGCATCAAGGAAGGCGAAACCACTTTGGCGGAAATGAAGACTTGGTTCGGTGAGCCCACCGCCACCCTTCTCCATTTCGACAAGCAACTGAGTTATGAATGGGTTTTCGTCAAATCAGGCTATCTGACGGGTTTCAAAACGGAACTGCTGCGCGCCGGCTTCACGGCTGACGGGAAGGTAGAGAACCTCGTCGTGTGGGAAGACTGGAACTGGGATTACTGAGTCAATTCCCTGGACTGCCCCGGACCGCCACGCAATCCGCTTGCGGCAATTGCCCGGAGGCGTTAAACCGTCAGGGCTTTTTTAACGCTAAAGAATTACGCACATGGCTTACACAACTTGCACTGTTCCCGCTGGCGAGAAGATCTCCATCAGCAAGGGCGTCCTCCAAGTCCCCAACAACCCCATCATCCCCTTCATCCGCGGTGACGGCACGGGCCCGGACATCTGGGCGTCCAGCGTCCGCGTCTTTGATGCCGCGGTGCAAAAAGCCTACGGTGGGCAGAAGAAGATCTCCTGGATGGAAGTCTCCGCCGGTGAAGCCTCCTTCAAGCAATACAACAACTGGTTGCCGGATGACACCGTCGAGGCCTTCAAGGAATTCCTCGTCGGTATCAAGGGACCGCTCACCACGCCCGTCGGTGGTGGCATCCGCTCCTTGAACGTCGCGCTGCGCCAGATGCTGGACCTCTACGTCTGCCTGCGCCCGGTGCAATATTTCACTGGTGTGCCCTCGCCGGTGAAGGCCCCGGAGAAGGTGGAGATGGTCATCTTCCGCGAGAACACGGAAGACATCTACGCCGGCATCGAATTCAAGGGCGGCACACCCGAAGCCGCGAAGGTGCTCGATTTTCTCGCCAAGGAATTCCCGAAAGATTTCGCCAAGATCCGTTTCGGCACGCAGGAGAAGATCGCGGAATACATGGCGCAAGCCTCCGGTGGTCACGGCGCTCCGCCGGTCGAGGTCGGTATCGGCATCAAGCCGGTGTCCGCCGTCGGCACCATCCGCCTGATGAAGTCCGCCGTGGAATACGCGATCAAGAACAAGCGCAAGAGCGTCACGATCGTCCATAAGGGCAACATCATGAAGTTCACGGAAGGCGCCTTCCGCGATTGGGCCTATAACGCCTCCAAACGCATCTTCGGTGACAAGGTCTATACCTGGGCCCAGTGGGAAGTCACCAAGAAGGACAAGGGCGAAGAAGCCGCGAACGCCGAACAGAAGGCCGCGCTCGCCGGTGGTGCCGTCCTCATCAAGGACGCCATCGCGGACATCGCCCTGCAACAAGTGCTCACGCGTCCGGAAGACTTCGACGTCATCGCAACACTGAACTTGAACGGTGACTACCTCTCTGATGCCCTCGCCGCACAAGTGGGCGGCATCGGCATCGCTCCCGGTGGTAACATCAACTACGTCAGTGGCCACGCCATCTTCGAAGCCACGCACGGCACCGCGCCGAAGTATGCCGGCAAAGACATGGTGAACCCCGGTTCCGTCGTCCTCTCCGGTGAGATGATGCTCCGCTACCTGGGCTGGACCGAAGCGGCCGACCTCATCATCAAGGGCCTGAACGGCGCCATCGGCAGCAAGCGCGTGACCTACGACTTCGCGCGCCAGATGGAAGGCGGCACGCAGATCAAGTGCTCGGAATTCGGCGATAACATCATCGCCCACATGTAAGCGCGGATCACCTTAGTTTAATAAAGCGACAAGCGGCTCAGAGAAATCTGAGCCGCTTGTTCTTTTTCCCCACTAAATGAGTGATGTCTTAAGGCGCATCGTCCGTGAGCTTCACTTTCACGAGCACGAGCAATTGGGAACCATCCTTGATCGGTGCTTTGTCTTTGTCGGTAGGTGCATCGCCAAGTACCAGAACTTGCCCGTCGAGTAAGGTGGCGGAATTCGTGATCGACAGCTCTTTGAACACCGGCATCACGACCGGTTTATTGGTGTAGCCGAGAAATCCTTTGATGGAGGCGATCACCTCTAGGCTGATCTGCTTCGTTTCCACGTCCACCGTCGGCATCACCTCCAGAGTCACCCCATCGGTCACCCTATTGGTCGTCCCTTGGGCGGTCACATAGGTCAAGGTGGGGCCGACAGATATGGAAGACTGCAAGCCACTCGCTGTCGTTATTCTGGGCGCCGACAAAATATCCACACCTTTTTGCGTTTTCAGTTGTTCATTCAGCCGCAGGTTTTCTTCGGCACTGAGAATCCCGGAGAATCTGTGAGGCCGGTTTAGCGGATTAGAATTCAGGGATACGGTGATAAACCGTGCTTCGATCAAGACACCGGGGCCGAACCTAGCGGCCTTGATCAAGGCATTCGTCACGATGCTTTCCGTAAGCAATTCCGGCAGCAGGATGGGCGGCTGTCGTTTATCGCGCGGATAGATCACGGTGAGCGGCACGCCCGGGCGGTTGAACTTCTTAAGCTCCGTCTGGATGGCGGCATTCTCATGCGTCGCATCGGCTTTGAACAAAGCCGTAATGGTCTTGTCGACGATCTCCTTTACGAGCGGTGTCTCCAGACTGCTCTTAAGATTTAACTTGCCGGTCATATCCCAATCCGCCTGGAAATTAACGAGCACCACTTGATTGGAATTACGGGCGGCCGTAACTGCCTCGGGACTCCAGGTCTGCCACAAGTTTCCCGCCTGCTCTTTCTTACGGGCAGAGTTTTCGCGCGGAGAACCAGAATTTTTCTCATCCGGCGTGGCCTTATCTTGGGCACGCGCAAGCGGTAACAAAATAAACGCCGCCAACACGACGGATGAAACGCCCCGCCAGCCCAGCTTTACCGGCCGTTCGGGCGAGAAGGCAACGAGATGTTCAATGCGGCTTTTGAGAGCGTGGCGCGTTTCCATGATGCCCACCAAACCCAAGCTCATCATGGGCCGGGCCAGGTATTGACGCGCCACTTTCACCAAGGTCAAGAGATACGCCTCGGATTCTGTTTGCAAAGCGACCATGACGGACTCATCCACCGCTTGTTCGCGCACGCAGCGGATATGGGCGTTCGCAATCCACACCAGGGGATGCCACCAATACGCGATTTGCAGCACCGTTTGCAGCCAATTCACCAAGACATCCCGCCGTTGATGGTGTGAGAGTTCGTGCAATATCACACAGCGCAATTCTTCGTCGCTCAGTGACTGCAGCAACTCGGTGGGCAGCAGGATGACTGGATTCCAAACTCCGCAGAGCGCCGGAGACATTGGTCGATCAATCGTCCGGACGGAGAGCGTGCGGCTCAATCCTATCTGTCGGCTGCATTCCGCCACCAGTTGTTCAGTCTCCGGTGAAACCGGTGATGAAGTGGAGAGCAGGCGTTTGAGTTTCCAGAGGCGTGCCAGCAGCAAACCGATAAACATCAGCATGCCGAGCAAGGCGCAAAACCAAAGTGCCCCAGCTTGGTTCAAGCGAGTAACCGGCACGATTTCCGCAGCGGGTGTCTCAGCCGAAGAACGCGCATCACGATAGCTGACAGTCGATTGTTGCGGCAGTGATTTGGTCACTGGCTGGCTGGCAATCTGTTGCTCCTTCAACCAATAGGCAGGACTCGTAGGAGAGGACCATGTCGGCGGCATCAACAGCTTGACCAATATCAGCAGAGAAAACACATAGCGGGTCGCTGCCGAAGTGTGCGCGCGCAGGACACGATCGATCAACAAGACCAGTACGATGACCACGCTGGATTGCCAGAGCATGGGCCGGACGAATTCCCACACGGCATCGCCTTGGGCGTTCAGCAGTTCGATTAAGTGATTCATGATCGCAAAAGTGGAGCCTCTATTTACGGCCGGTTTGCTTGCGCTTCGACTGGATCAGTTTTTCCAATTCATCGAGTTGCTGTGTAGAAAGTTTCTCCTGTTCCAGCAGGCATTGCAGCATAGGGGTAAGCGCGCCGTTGAAGGCGTTCTTCAAAGTGTAAAGCAACTCACCTTTCTGCGCTTGGGCCCGGGTGATCACGGCACGATAGAGGGTGAGGTGGCGGATTTTCTCCGCCTTGAGCAAGCCTTTGCCCACCATGCGGTCCATCAGGGTGCGCACCGTGCTATAGGTCCACGCCTTTTCCTTTTCCAGAAACTCCTGCACGGTCGGAGCGGCACAGGGCTCGTGGTCCCAGACGACTTTGATG
>JAJNBN010000124.1 GCA_021156225.1 Verrucomicrobiota bacterium
GAGAGGGAAAGGACTGGCTGGCGTTGTTGCTCCTCAGTCAAAGATCCATACCGGATATTCTCCTTCGTCGCGCCTAGCCACCCAGTCCTTTCCTCTCAGCGCGGCTTGCTCTAATTCATGAGATGGCTTCTGGCCACAGGGCGGGTTTCGTAAACCCGTATACGTCGGCGCGAGTCCGACCAGGGGCTCCAGTTTTTTCCGTGAGGTGACAAAGGCGGTTTTCAGCTGTACCGCCATACTTAGGCTGTTTTCGGGCTCAGCAGCCTTGTTGCTTCAATTCCTCGATATTTTTGGCGAGCATTTCAAAGAGATGCGCCAAATCGGGCTGTTCCCCTTTTTCAACGCGGTTGATAAGCATGGAGCGCGGAAACAGGGTGATGGATGTTTCCTTTAGGTTGAGGGCGGGTTCCACGCCGTATTCATCACATTGGGCAATCCACTCTAAGCCGAGCTCAAGAGCGATGACGTCACCAAAGACAACGCCTGCACAGGACCATTCGTATTCTTGCTCTGGGCTCCACGTCACGCTATCCACGAGACTTTGAAGTGCGGCTAGGTCGGAGCGAAGGCGAGGCAAGGAATAGGCTCCGAAATTTGATACAAAAGTCTCTTGGATCACAGCGCGCTGTTCATCGAGCGCCCTCAGTTCGAGATAGGTGAGCGAAGATTTTTCATTGCGCTGCCTGGCGCTGACAATCACGTGTGGCATTTGAGCGATGGTGCTTTTTATTTGTTTGTGCGCTTTATCAACTGCACCACAGCACAGAGAAATGATGAGTTTGTGGTTCTTGTATCCGATATACCAAAAGCGAATCCAAAGTGGCACCCCGTCCTGTTCGGAGTCTTGGTCCTCATGATACCAAGCTTTGTCCCCGACGCTTTCGGCCGAATAGCCCTCGTTTTTAGCACCGGCCAGCAGGTCGGCAGCCAGATCGGGGAGATTGCCGTCCTTGTGGCTGACCGTTAGCACGCTGAATCTCAGCGCCAAAATTTCAGGTTGATCCGAAGGAAAAGCACAGACAGTCCCATCCTCCTCAAGTTCAACCGAATAATCTGACGGCAAATCCAGCAGCAGTGAACCATCGGCAAGGGCGATGGTTAAAGAAGGTGGAGCTGACATGCCGACGACTTTAGAAAATCGCGCAGAGGTCGCAAGCCTACAACGTTACCCAGCACGTCCTATCCTGATTTCATTGGTGGCCATGATGTAAGAGCAGCATCACGCCCTGTGAAGGCGTTTGTGCCGGTGCAAATCCGGTTGGTCACCCCAATCACTGTCCGCGACCATATTGTAATGACAGCATGGCGCCACCACCGGCGTCGGAGCCGGTTGGAATCCGGTTGGTCGTGTCCAATCACGCAATTCTTGAAAATCAAAACTAACCAATAACGCGGCTTATCCCGCACCCAATCCTATGAGAGCTGACATGCATAAGGTGATCTGTGAAGAGCCGCGTCATGGCGGCGGTCGCGTCAAGCAAGGCCGACGGGCGAATCACACGGGAGATCAGTTGCCAAAGCTGGAAGGAATTAAGCAGCGTCACAATGGCGGCAGAAAGCATTTCGGTGAACACCTCGGCCCGCTGAAGCGTTGGTTGAGGTCAAAATTGGGGTGCGATTGGAACGAGATCTATGGTGAAGCCGCCAAGGTGATCAAGCCGGACAGTGTGGTCCGTGCGCACATCCGCTTTCATATGCTGGAGATGGTAGAGCGAAATACCTTCATGCGAGAAGGGGAAGTCTGGTGTATCACCAATTACCGATGGTCGGGTGGCCGGGAAATGCCAGTGTCCGAACTGGGAAAACGATGGCATCCATTTTACGTGCATCCAGACACAGGCGTTCTCTGCGAAATCCCAGACAAGGCCCGGTCGCTGACTCTGCAAGAAAAGGTCGAGCGAAAGTTTGGTCAGGTAAGGAAGCAGATTTCCAAGCACTGCTTGCTTATTAAGCTGCGTGGACATTGGTTTGAATGCTGGATGTGGCCACTTAACAACCACTGGGAGGCATCTCCTATTGACGTCGTTTTCAAATGTCCGCTAGCAAGTGCCCATGCTCATGAGGCGTATGGTTATCCGGTTTATTGCCAGGAGAAAAGGCAGTTATCCGGGAAGGAGCTGCGGCAGCATGGGCTGACGAACTCAGGTGCACCTGCGGATTGTCTGCTGAGTGTTTTGGGTGATGATCTGGTTGGCAGAATTCACCGTACCAACGGTAACCCCGTGCGGTGCTGGCTTCAGTGCAGAATCCATTTCTGGATTGAAGCCAGCGCCGTGCAATTTCCGTCCTACTACAATTTTAGTATCGGGGGCATGACCCCGTCAGATAAGCCGGTGTAAACCGGTAAAAGCGGAGTGTCCTGCACGCCCGCGCCATGTTGAATGGCCGTTCATGCAGACCCAGTCCCTGTGAGCTTATGCCGCGCAAGCGGGGTGAGCTATGCTGGAAGATGGAGTGCAATCTGGAGCCGAGGGCAACGCCGTAGGCTCCGCTAACGGTAGCGCCGAGCACTGCACTTATGCCAAACATCGACAGTTCAGGGAGAAGGGGAGCCGTCTGGTCCGAGCTTTGCAAGCGAGGGCGGGAGGGCAGAGTGAGAGGCAACGGGCCCGTCACGCTCCTAACCGAGAGGTAGGGAGGGTGGCGACGTCTGGAGTCTTGAATCTCGGTGTGACTCCGCAAGAGAAACACAGGAGGCGTGTGGCATAGCGTGAATCAAAAGTTCATGAAACCACCGGACGCGCACGTCTCAGCAGGTTTAGCTAGCTCAGTAGTAGAGCAGCGGTTGCATAGACCGTTGGTTGCGGGTGCGATTCCCGCGCTTAACACCAAACGCAAAGCCGCGTCCACGGTGAAGTTGAAAGTGGCTTAATCCCTGGGTCCTTCGGGACAACCAGGGCTGCCAAGGCCCCGCAAGGGTCGTGGCGGTCGGTCGGATTCGCATGGTGGGATAATACCCCTTCACTGCCCGCAAGGCAGACAGTAGAGGAACGCCGAGACGCTTCACCGGATACTGGAAATGCCACCAGTCTAAAAAGGCAGCCAAGCAGGTTTACCCGGTTGCGGCCTTACGGTCGGGCGGGGTGGAAACGTCGGGAAGGTCATCCGCAAGATGGCCATAATCCGATCAAAGGACCTGTCGTCCAGAGCTGTATTCTCAGGCTTTGGACATCTAATTTTTCACCATCCCGTTGGCCGAGAAGCTCAGGCAGCAGTCTGCAAAACTGTTCAGATGGGTGCGATTCCCATACGGGATTCCAATTTACTACGGATTACTTCGCCGGTTCGCAGCGTTTCATGAAGACGACGCGGGAGATGCCGGTGATGGTCGGGGGCTTGATGCGGCGCCAGAGTTCGGCGGATTCGACGGTGGTGCCGGTGACTTCGTGCAGGCCAGTGAAAAACCATTTGCCGCCTTCTTCGCGGCGGACATAGACGGGGAGCGGGCCGGTGGTTTCAGCCAGCAGGGCGCCCCACTTGGGCAGATCACCTTTTTTACCGACCCAAACTTCGCAGGGGTTACTCTCGGCGAGCGGGTTCCACATGAGGCCCAGGCAGACGCCTCGGATCACGCCGCGTTCGTGGATGACGAAATAGGGCGGGGCGTTGTTCCCGTTGAGCGAGGCTCGGATATCGTTATATTCATAGCCTTCACCCACGACGTGAGCGGGTGAGGGGGACGGGGTCGGGTTATCAGACATCAGTGCTAGACAAGCAACGGGGGCGGGTGGAGTCAACTGGCAATCGGCGGGAACGACGGTGGTCTGCGCTTGTTTGAGCGGGCGGATTCGGGCAGAACCGGAAGAGCGATGCCCAAACTACCAGACATGTGTCGGATGTTTCTCGGTCTGGTATTGGCCGTTGGTTTCGTCGGTTGCACTACTTCATCTTCTTCCATGAAGCCGAAATTTTACGGTTACACTTTGGATTTCACGACGCAGGTTGATGCTGAGTTGCAGGGAAAGGTGGAAGGGATCGATACCGTGCTGCGGGCCAAGCATGGAATGAAGCCGGAGCAGACGATGGTGGGGGTGCTGGATTTGCGGACGTTGCGGTTGGCGATGTTGCGGCCGGATAAGATGGAATATGCGGCGAGTGTGCCGAAGATCGGCATCTTGCTCGCTTACTTTCAGCTTCACCCGGAAGCGGTGACGAATCTCTCCGCACAAACCCGGCATGAGTTGGGGCTGATGGCGAAGGCGTCAAATAATGAGATGGCGGCGAAGTTTTCGCAGGGGATGGGGCTGAAGCAGGTGCAGCGGGTGCTGAATGAGTATCATCTGTATGAAACGAATCACGGCGGTGGCATCTGGGTGGGGAAGCACTATAGCAAAGAGGGCGAGCGGATTCCGGATCCGATAGGCAATGTCTCCCATGGGGCGACGGTGCGGCAGTTGCTGCGATATTTCTTATGGCTGGAGCAGGGGAAGCTGGTGTCGCCGGAAGCGTCCAAGGTGATGCGGGAGATTTTTGAATCACCGGAGATTCCGCATGACCAGATCAAGTTTGTGAAAGGTCTGGCGGGACGAGATGTGAAGATCATCCGTAAGTGGGGTTCGTGGCAGACGTGGCTGCATGATAGTGCGGTGGTTATGGGGGCGGACCGGCATTACATTCTCGTGGGATTGACGAGTCATCCGCAGGGGGATGCGTATTTGGAGGAGTTGGCTCGGGCGGTGGATGATTTAATGGTGGGCGCCAAGTAGAATTTTCAAACGGTTTAGGAGAGTAAATGCCGACTCAATTCGTGAGCCGGATGTTCATTGTGAATTGAAGTGGCCCCGCATGCGGGTCCACGGACTCGTATTTTTCGGGCATAGGTGTTGATAGAAACACGCCGGTCTTCCAAACCGGAGTACAGGGAGCGTTACCCTGATGCCCGTCCATTTTTCCCAAGAGGTTCGATCACGGCGACAGAGGTCTCGCACGACCGAAGTAATGGTCGCGTGGTGGTTCCGGTGCGCTTGGGAAATCCCCTTTTTCTTTGTCATGCGGGCGGCAGGTGCTTGTCCAGGACCTCACAGGCCTGGATGCGATGGTTCAAGTCCATCCCCGCGTGGCAAAGCCTGTTTCATTTCATGCTTCGGGAACTCGAGCAGCAGAGTGTCTGTCTCTTAAACAGATATGTCAGGGTGCAAGTCCCTGCCGAAGCACCATTTCAAAATACGAGGTCAGAAGTGCGAGGGGTGAAAAGCCCTCGTTATCTCACAGCTTATTGCCGTGTTGGCCCAATTGGCAGAGGCGTCTCACTAAGAGAGACTGCTTGGAAAAAGCATTGGCGCTGTCTGCTGGTCCAAACGGATTTGGGCGTTGTTGCGGTTCGGTCGCAGATTTTGTGACCAATATGCTCCCTCACCGCGCCTAGCCCAAATCCGTTTGTCCTGCGCAGCCATCACCAAGCCTTTTTCCAAGCAGTCTCTGGGAACGGGAAGGTTGAAGGTTCGAATCCTTCACATGGCACCATTTTTTAACGGTGTGTGGTTAACCCCGAATAGCAGAGGGGACAGTCTTAGAAACTGTGAGCCTTGGAGGTGCAAGTCCTCCCACGCCGACCAGTTCTTTTTCCGATGCCTGGCATAAGGGGGAATAGCAGACTCCGGTGACTTAAAATCACTGCGCCTTCCGGGTGCAAGTCCCGGGGCATCGAACGGTGTGTGGTTTACCGGGAACAGCAGACCGGACCGTCTCAAAAGCGGATAGCCTTGGGAGTGCAAGTCTCCCCACGCCGACCAATTGTTTTTATTTATGGAGGGTCAACCAGACGAGCGTGCTGGCGCTGTTTGCTAAACAGTGGGTTCCCCTTGCGGGGAATGTGGTGCAAGTCCACGGCCTTCCGCCATTTTTCAAGGGGCGAAGTTTGAGGTGAGGAGTGCGAAGGAAGTCCAGCCAGCGCACGTAAGCCGCAGTAATTCGTCCCTTTTATTTTAGCCACCTCTGATCGCGAAGTAGATCGAGCGGTCCATGTTTAACGGATGAAGCCGGTGGAAGAGACCGGCCAGAGGTGTGCTCTTTTTAGACGGAGCTGAAGCCACAGCAGACCGGCATCGGACTTTTAATCCGATTAGGTGAGGTTGCAACTACCTCCGGCTCCACCAAGTTTTTTGCGGGATGGAGTAATCAGTAACTCGACGCTCTTTGAAAGCGAAGTCGATGGTGCGAATCCATCTCCCGCAGCCAAGATCTATCCGCCCGGTGGTGAAATAGCATCGCGTCCGGTTTACATCCGGAAGTCGAGGGGGCAGTACCTTCCCGGGTGACCATTTTTCCAATTGCCTTGTGGCGTAAAGAGCAGCGCGTCGGTCTCTGAAACCGGAGGACTTGGTGCAATTCCAGGCAAGGCAGCCAGTTTAGTTTTCATAACAACAGAGGACAAACACCAACACGGAAGAAGTGTTTAAACAGTTGAGAGTTAAGTCGTGAATCGGTTTCACGAGTTAGCGATTCAACGCTGTTTACGTTTTAACGGAGAACTTATGAGCGATGTATTGAACAAAGCGATGGTGCTGGTCTTGAACCGGAACTGGCAGGCGATCCATGTGCGGACGCCAGCGGAGGCTTTTTGCCAGATGGCCACGGGGGCGGCCACAGCGCTGGAGATCGAGGGCGAGGAATACATCCGGCCGGTGACGTGGACGGAGTGGATCACTCTGCCGGTGCGTGAACAGGATCAGGCCGTGCAGACGGTGCGCGGACAGATCCGGGTACCCACCGTAGTCGTGGCGGTGAACTTCGACAGGGTGCCGAAGAAGCGTCCGAAGCTGTGCGCCAAGACGATCCGCGAGCGCGATGGGAATCGCTGCCAGTACACGGGGCGTGAGCTGCGTCCGGATGAGGGCAGCCTGGATCACGTGTTGCCGCGGTCGCGTGGCGGGCAGGATACGTGGGAGAACCTGGTGTGGTCGGCCAAGGATGTGAATACCCGGAAGGGGAACCGTCTGCCGCATGAGGCGGGGTTGAAGTTGCTCAGCGTGCCGCGAGCGCCGAAGGAGCAACTGGTCACGGCGTTGATCCGAAATTCACACAGCATCCCGGAGTGGAGGCTGTTTTTGAACGAATAAGAACAGGCGAGGGCGCCTGTTCGACTAATGGCAGGCGGTGGCGCCTGCCCCACTACAGAAACGAGGGAGGCGGGCTGAAGCCCGCCTCTCTCAGTAACGAATAAAATTATGAATACGAAGACGCTTTATCGGCCGGTGGGGCCGAAGGAATTGGAACTGATTAAGCAGAGCAGCTGGCGGGCATTTCCCCCACGTTTGCCGGAGCAGCCGATCTTTTATCCGGTGATGAATGAGGAGTAGGCGGTGCAGATCGCGCGCGATTGGAATGTACCCGCGTCTAGTTCCGGTTTTGTCACGCGCTTTCAAGTGAAGGCGGATTACGTGGCGAAGTATGAAGTGCAGAAAGTGGGTTCTTCAATCGCGAGGGAATTGTGGGTGCCGGCCGAGGAATTGGCGGAGTTCAACGAAAACATTGTCGGTGAAATCGAAGTGATACGGGAGTTCTCATGAAAATATTGTTTCCGAGTCATCCTTTACATAGGCGGCAGGCGGATCCGGAGTATGCGGGCGAGTGGCAGGCGGCGAGCGCTGCGGGGTTCACGTGTGAGTTGTATGATGTGGACCGGTTGCGCGAGGGGAATGCGCCGGAGGCGTTGAAGCATTGTGCTCCTGCTGCTGAAGCGGGTGAGGCGATCTTGCATCGCGGATGGATGCTGCGGTGCTGGGCTTATGGTTCGTTGCATCGGGAGTTGGTCGGGCTGGGGTATGAGCCGGTGGTTTCGCCGGTGGAGTATGCGGAGGCGCATTATCTGCCGAATGCATATCCGCTGCTGGCCGGTCACACGCCGGAGAGCCGGTGGTTCGCGGGGAATGATGTGCGGGCGGCGTGGGCGGTGTATGAGGAGATGAGCGAGGGTGATGTGATCGTGAAGGACTTTGTGAAGTCGGCGAAGCATCGCTGGCAGGATGCGTGTTTCATCCCGGCACGGACGCCGTATGCGCGGTTCAAGGACATCTTGCTCACGATGATGTATGTGCGTGGGGATGAGTTCGAGAAAGGGTTTGTGTTCCGGCGGGCGCATCCGCTGGTGTGCAATGGGTCGCATGAATGCGGGCGGCCGAAGCATGATGAGGTGCGGTTGTTCTTCTGGGATGGGGAGTTGCTGGCGGCCACGAAGGATGAGCCGTTAAGCGAACTGGCCACTTGGACGATGCTGGCGCGGCG
>JAJNBN010000125.1 GCA_021156225.1 Verrucomicrobiota bacterium
TCACTGCTGAAGCCATCCAGAAGGCCATCACGCCGAAGTCCAAGGTGCTGATGCTGAATTTCCCGACGAACCCCACGGGCGGCACCATGACCCGCACCGAGCTACTGAAGATCGCCGAACTCGCGCACAAGCACAACCTGGTCGTCATCACGGATGAGATCTATTCCGAGCTCACGTTCGAGGGCGAGCACGTCAGCATCGCGTCCCTGCCTGGCATGCGCGAGCGCACCATTTTCCTGCATGGCTTTTCGAAGGCGTATGCGATGACCGGTTTCCGCATCGGCTACGCGTGCGGTCCCACGGACCTCATCGAGGCCATGATGAAGATCCATCAGTACTCCATGCTCTGCGCGAGCATCATCAGCCAGGAAGCGGCGCTGGAAGCGTTGCTGCACGGTGAGCCGGACACCATCGAGATGCGCGAGCACTATCGTCTTCGCCGCAATTACATCGTGAATGCGCTGAACAACATGGGCCTCAAGTGCCATCTGCCGCGCGGCTCGTTCTACGCGTTCCCGTGCATCCAATCGACCGGCATGGGCTCGAAGGAATTTGCCGTGAAGCTGCTGGAACAGGAGAAGGTGGCGTGCGTACCCGGAGGAGCTTTCGGTGCTTCCGGTGAAGGCTTTCTGCGCTGCTGCTTCGCGACGGCATTTGACCAGATCGAGATCGCCGCTGAGCGCATGGAGCGGTTTGTGAAGAAGAATTCGCGGTAATTGGAAATGGTAGTAACGGTGTCGGTGTTACGACGCCTCTCCGGAAATTCAGTATTTGCAAACCGCGATTTCCCGCTAGACTCGGCGGAACATGCGCCGACTAGACGACCTACTGGCCAACAATCTCGCCTGGGCTGATGGAGTGCGGGACAAAGACCCGGATTTCTTCACGCGCCTGGCCGCACAGCAATCGCCGCAATATCTTTGGATCGGCTGTTCCGACAGCCGGGTGCCGGCCAATCAGATAGTCGGCCTGTTGCCTGGCGAAGTCTTCGTCCATCGTAATGTCGCGAACCTCGTCATCACCACGGACCTGAACTGCGTCTCGGTGATGCAGTACGCCATCGACGTGTTGAAGGTGAAGCACATCATCGTGTGCGGGCACCATGGCTGCGGCGGGGTGTGGGCGGCCATGAACAATCTCCGGTTCGGCCTCATCGATAACTGGCTGCGGCACCTGCAGGACGTGCGGGACCGCCATCAAGCCTTGCTGGACACAGTGGCCGATCCGCTGGCGCGCGCCGAGCGCCTGTGCGAGTTGAACGCCATCGAGCAAGCCTGTCACGTCTGCCGCACGACGATTGTGCAGGACGCCTGGACCCGCGGCCAGGACCTCACCGTGCATGGCTGGATCTACAGCCTGAAGGACGGCCTCTTGCGCGATCTGGAGATGAGCATCAGCAGCCTGGACGAGTTGAATCCGGGTTACAAAGCCGCCGTGGAACATGTGCGGCGGGAAGCAGCGGCTTCTTCCAAAACGCATGGATAATTAATCTTCAGTTGCTGAAATAGTTGGGTGCTCTGCCGACTGCCAGTCGGCGATACCGCAGACCACCGGTCTGCGCTACAAAACGGAAGGTTTCCTCGCCGGTCAGGGCTCTCCCGGTTTTGGGGAGCGTTCACGCAGGCAGATGGCGCGGACCAGCATCAGTCCCGCCCACGCGCCGCAGGCATCCAGCAGCACATCCAGCGCGGAGCCTTGGCGGGAAGGGATGAAGGATTGGTGGAGCTCGTCGGTGATGGCGTAAACGCTGGCGATGCTCCAGGCCCTCAGCGCGGTGCGGGTTTGCCAGGCGTCCCGGGTCCAGCGCAGGGGGTAGCTCAACGCCCACCAGCAGAGGACAGCAAGAACTGCATAGCCCACCGCGTGTCCGGTCTTCCGGATGCCAAACTGGATGCTGCTTACCGTGGCATCGGTTAGAGGCCCAAAAACCCAGCGCAAGAACGGCCCGATGATGCGGGAGGTGCTTTTGGCCGAGCCCGCGCCGGTGGAGGCGTAAAAGATGAGGCCCATCCATATTCCAGGGGCAATCCAGCGCAATGTCATGGAAACCACCCTACTGGAGAAAGGTTGTTTAAACAATCTGCTAACCAAAGAAAACCCAAGGCAAGGGAGGTATGTTTTTAGCCGACAACACCTCCGTTATAGATTTTTCTACCAAAGGACATGCACCAAAATGCACCTTACCTTTCTAAAAACCATCCAAAGCCGTCGGTCTTTGGTGGTGGAACGCCAACCCGGGGCCGGGAGATCGGCATGCCAGCGTGGACGATCAACGCCAAGGATTGATTTAGGTCAGCGAAAATAACTGAATCTTTCAGGCGGCGGGAATTTCCCGCCGCTTTTTCTTTTCCATGAGCTCCGGTCAAGGTCCGGCGGCGTAGCAAGTTTAAGGGCAACTCGGCCAATCCACGGGAGGTGCATTCCTTTGCAGGAGGCGAAGGTGTGTTAGGGTATCCTTACGGACCCCTATTTTATGAATGCTGTAGCCTACGAGCGGGTGTTGCATCCCACGGATTTCTCGGAGAGTGATGCGGCGGCTTTTGCCCACGCCCTCCGCATCGCCCTGGCAGGGAAAGATCAACTGGCACTGTTACACGTTTGCAAGTGGGGTGAGGATGTCTCGCAGGAAGATTTTCCGCATGTGCGGGCCACCTTGCTGCGCTGGCTGCATCTCCTGCCGCCCGAGAGGCAAAAGGGTCTGGAACTGGGCGACATGAATGTGTGCAAGTTCACCAAAACGGGGAATGATCCAGTGGCCGGTGTGCTGGCGCACCTGCAGGAGTATCCGCCAGACCTGATGGTGCTGGCCACACATCAGTATGAGGGAATCGACCGGTTGCTGCACAAGCCTACGGCGCAACCAATCGCGCGGTATAGCAGGTTGAAGACGCTGTTCGTGCCGCGCATCGGTGAGGGGTTTGTGGCGGTGGAGGATGGCGCGCTCAGATTGCGGCATGTGCTGGTGCCGGTGGATCATGAGCCGGAGCCGCAGTTGGCGCTGGATGCGGCGGCGTGCTTGCTGCGTCTGCTCCAGATCAGGGATGCCGAAATCTCGATCTTGCACGTGAGCGATGAGCCCGAAGGCCCCACGCTGGTGCTGCCTGCAGATGCAGGCTGGCAGGTGAACCGGTATGTGACAAAGGGCAATGTGGTGGATACGATCTTGCAGGTGGCAGCGGAGAAGCGGCCGGAGCTCATCGTGATGGCCACGGAGGGGCGTAATGGTTTCCTGGATGCCCTGCGCGGCAGCATGACGGAACGGGTGGTGCGCGAGGCACGGTGCCCGGTGCTGGCGGTGCCGGTGAGGTAGCAATCTGTAGATAAGCAGGCACATCCCTTCGACTGGGTAAGGTTTTAATAACCCGTATTGGTGGCCATAGTTTGCATGATTTTCCCTCAGTCCCGGCAGGGACTTCCCGGCAATAGCCCAGCGATTTATCGCTGGGAAAAGAGGTCTCAAGTCTCAGCCCCGATGGGGGCGAAAGAAGCGTGCGGTTCACCTTTTCCATTCATTTTCTTTCGTCCCTGTCGGGACTATATCGTATGATTCCGTGCTCCCAGCGATGAATCGCTGGGCTATTCTCTTTCGCCCTCCGGGCTGGATTGAACCGGCACGACATGGTTAGTCAGACGCATGCCTTGCTTGCGGCATACGCTGAGGGCTGCTTAACTCGCGGTCCATGAATAGTGCGGCCCAGAGTCAGCCTGAGATAGCATCACCGGTGCCGGTGAAGCTGCCGCACAAGATTTCCACGCTGCTCTATTGCTTCGATACGGAAGATCGCATCCTGCTCATGGAGCGCACACAGGAACCGAATCGCGGGTTGTGGAGTCCGTGCGGTGGCAAGTTGAAGACGGAGCTGGGCGAATCTCCCTACGCGTGCGCCTGCCGGGAGGCGAATGAGGAGATGGGGGTGACCTTCCAGACAAGTGACCTGCACCTGACGGGCATCGTGAGTGAGCACGGGTATCATGGGCAGGCGCATTGGTTGATGTTTCTCTTCGAGGTGAAGCGCAAGTTTACCACTGTGCCACCGCCGCATCGCGAGGGGCATTTCGCTTTTTTTCAACGCGAAGAGCTGACGACACTCCGCTTGCCGGAGACGGATCGGGAGACGATCTGGCCGATGTTCTGGCAGCATCGGGGCGGATTTTTCTCGGCACATTGCCATTGCTTCGCCGATGGACGGAACGAATGGCGGGTGGAGGAATCGGTGTTGGCAACGAGCAGCGCGGTCAAAATGATTTAAGCATAGCTATGGAGGGAGAAGAACCGATCATCGATCTGCACAGCGACCAGTATTTCATGGGCGAGGCGTTGCGTCTCGCGCTGAAGGCGTATGAGGCGGAGGAAGTGCCCATCGGGGCGGTGATCGTGCGCAATGGGAGAATCATCGCGCGGGCGTACAACCAGGTGGAGCTATTGAAGGACGCGACGGCGCATGCGGAGATGCTGGCGATCACGCAGGCGGAGGAGGCGGTCGGGGATTGGCGATTGAACGATTGCACGCTCTACGTGACGAAGGAGCCGTGCCCGATGTGCGCGGGGGCCATGGTGCATGTGCGCTTCCAACGAGTGGTCTTCGGCGTGGGTGATCCGAAGGGTGGCGCTGCGGGTGGCGCGCTGAACCTGTTGCATTTTCCGGGCTTGAATCACAAGGCGGAGATCACGGCCGGGGTGCGGGAGGAAGAATGCCGCCATATCCTGCAAAGTTTCTTCGGCGAACAACGGGCGAAAAAGAAAGCGCTACGCCAGTCGGAAAAAGACGAGGCGTAGCGCGGCGAAAAGCGGAGTGTGAACTTAGCTCACGGAGATGAGGGAGACGACGGAATCGTCCTCATTCTTGGAGACGCCACTGGCGCGGGGATCGAGGGCGAGTTCGTCATCGATGACGAGCACATAGCGGTGGTGGCCGTGGGGCAGAGGGACTTGAACACTCCAGTTGCCGTCGAAGCCGCGGCGCATCGGGGTGGCCTCCAAGGACCAGTCGTTGAAATCGCCAGCGATGAAAACCGCTTTGGCTTCGGGCGCGTCACAATAGAAATTGATCGGCTTGACGGTCTTTTTGGCGGCGAGGCGGCCGAAACCGCCCTTGCCTTGAGCTTGATCTAAAAACATACGTCTTACTTCTGATGGAGGCGACCAAGTCCTCGAACGTCGAGGGCGTTGCCCGGATCCACTACGGCTGAATAAGCAGTGTATATGCCAGTCCGAGGGAGGGCTTGCCAAGTCACCCAAATGGGTGATGTTTTGACGCGGAAGTGAGACAAAATGGCACAGATCAGGTTAGCGCGAAGATGAGATTTCACGCCAAGTGCGCGAAGAAGTCACCCACGCGCCAAGGTGGACGCACAGTGGTAAAAACGGTGCATGTCGCTTATAGATAAGGCGGCGGACAGAGTGTAAATGTGAATACGGCGGAAAAAATCGATCAGGCGACGAAGGCAGTGCGCGCGGCTTTGCTGACGGAGCGCAATGCCCAAGGGCATTGGACGGGGGAGCTCTCGCCCAGTGCGCTCTCCACGGCCACGGCAGTCTGCGCCCTGGCCACGGTGGCGCATCAGACGGGAGAGACGCAATACGATGGGCAGATCCAACAGGGACTGCAATGGCTGGCGACACATGCCAATGCCGATGGCGGCTGGGGCGATACCACGCGGAGCTTCAGCAACATCAGCACGACGACGTTGGGATGGGCGGCATTTGGATCGGTGAAAGGGGCGGATGAGCAATACCGTAACACCGTCGCGGCGGCGGAGAAATGGCTGACGCAAAAGACCGGGGGCGTCACTCCGGATAAATTGGTGCCAGCCATCGTGCAACGGTATGGGAAGGATCGCACGTTCTCGGTGCCCATCCTCACGATGTGCGCCATCGCGGGACGGCTGGGCATCGGTAAGGCGGCTTGGAAGCATGTGCTGCCCCTGCCGTTCGAACTGGCGGCGTTGCCGGCGAAATTTTATGCGGCAGCGCGTTTACCAGTGGTGAGTTATGCGCTGCCCGCGCTCATCGCCATCGGGCAGGTGCGGCATGATCGCCTGCCCACGCGGAATCCGATCACGCGATTTTTTCGCGACAAGACGCGCGCGAAGACATTGGAGGTGCTGACGAGCATCCAGCCGCCGAACGGTGGTTTTCTGGAGGCTACACCGCTGACGAGCTTCGTCACGATGAGCCTGGCGGCGGCGGGTTTGCCGAAGCATATCGTGGCGAAACGCGGGGCGGATTTTTTGTCGGCATCGATGCGCGCGGAGGGGAGCTGGGCGATCGATACGAATCTGGCGACGTGGGTGACGACGCTCGCGATCAACGGGCTGGCTGCGGGAGGGGAACTGAACTTCACATCGGCGGAACGCGAGGCATTGGTGGAATGGCTTTTGCAGCAGCAATATCGCACGGTGCATCCATACACGAATGCGGCGCCGGGTGGTTGGGCGTGGACGGATCTGCCGGGTGGAGTGCCGGATGCGGATGACACGCCGGGGGCATTGCTGGCGCTGCACCATCTGGGGATTGATTCACCGCGTGTGGTGGCTGCCGGAGCGGCGGGTTGTGAATGGTTGCTGGGGTTACAGAATGGTGATGGGGGCATACCGACTTTCTGTCGCGGGTGGGGCACGTTGCCGTTTGATCGCAGCAGCCAGGATCTCACGGCGCATACGTTGCGAGCATGGCATGTGTGGGAGAAGCATCTGCCGGGTGAATTAAAAAAACAGGTGGGGAGAGGTATCGGCAAAGCACTCGGCTATCTGCGTCAGACACAGCAGGATGATGGGTCGTGGTTACCTTTGTGGTTTGGCAACCAGCATGCAGCGGACGATGAGAATCCCACGTATGGCACGGCGAAAGTAGTGCTGGCGCTGAGTGAAGTGGCCGAGCGTTTGCAGACGGAAGACGTCGCGGCGTTGGAACGTGGTGTCGAGTGGCTGGCGTTGCACCAGCAGCCGGGAGGGAGTTGGAGCGGAGCTAAGAGTGGGCCTGCCTCAATCGAGGAAACGGCGGTGGTGATCGAGGCTTTGGCGGCGGCGTTGACGTGTGGGAAGCTGACGCAGCGAACGGTGCTGCCGCACACGATCCTTTCCGGAGCGACGTGGCTGGCCAACGAGATCAATCAGGGACATAGGCACGAAGCGAAACCCATCGGCTTTTATTTCGCGAAATTGTGGTATTACGAGAAGCTGTATCCGCTTGTCTTTACGGCAGGAGCGCTGGAACGGGTGAAGGGATTAGTGAAGAGAGGGCTGATCTAGGGCAGGTAAGGCGCTGGTGCCCGGGTGATGCTGAATTGGAGATACCAGGGCACATCACGGTCAAAAATCACCAGAGATCTGCAATTTGTGCGTATTACCGACAAGGAAATTCCCATTCCAAATATGGCGCGTTGGCCCTACCCAAGTGACCACGTCATACAATATGCAGATCGGGAAATTTGGCGCGGGCCGCCGTCCGAAAAACGATCGTATCGATCTCCATGGGCAAGGTGAGCAGTTCGGTGAAAAAATAGCGCATCTCCTGCCCCTCCAATGTCTTCACCGTCGCGGTCCATTGGGAATAAGGCTGTCCTGGAGAGCAATTATCTGAAATCACCACCGCCAGTTGTTTGGTTGCCTTGATGCGGACCACTTCACCAGCATACGTTTTCAGATTTCTCAGCACCACCTAGGTTAGCACAGTTTCGGTCCCTGCCAATCCGCTGCGCTGCTAGAGCGTGTTTAAAAATAATGTAGCCGAGTGGAGCGAAGCTTTGGCGAAGGACCAATTCCAAGCGACCCTGTGACTGAGCCGAAACGACGGCAGAACCCAAAAAGACCGTTCCCCTCGTTCCCTTCTCCACACCGCTACATCATTTTTAAAACTGCTCTAAACAATATATAGCCCGGGAAATTTCACCATGGCGGAATCACGGAAAGCCTGGGCCTCAGCGACCAGCGGCAACATTTGCAGCTGCGCCAGGCGATAGATCTTTTCCTTCCCATCCAGCGTCCGCACCACCGCCGCCCATTTGGAATAGAGTTGGCCGGCGACGCAATTATCTGAAATCACGACGCCCATTTGTTGGTCGGCTTTTATCCCCACCACCCAGCCCACGTAATGTCCCAATTCGGTCTGCATCCCAAATAAAAAGTGAACCAAGTTCGGTGATACCCCAAGGTGGGGAAATCCCCCTTAGTTCCCCCCGGATACATGGTGAAACAGTAACCAT
>JAJNBN010000126.1 GCA_021156225.1 Verrucomicrobiota bacterium
GGCTGAGGAAAGGGCAGGGGTGAGGAGTGAGCGCGCCTGAGGCTACCGAACCACCCACCCAGCGCAGCTTGCTGGGGGTTGAGGACAACCCGCGCCCCACTAATTCCGCGCATACTTCCGGATCGCCTTCTGCCACCACGGCGCCAGCGATTCATTTGGCCGCTGCCACACCTGATGGTGCAGCCACGACATCACGCGCGAATCCGCCAGCACCAGCATCCGCTCCGCCGGTTTCAAGGCATCCGGCCCTTCCGCCAAAAGCTTCTCGCCGTACTCGCGCACTTCCGGTCGCGCCACACCCAGTTGCGCGAGTGCCTCCGCATACTCTGGGTTCAGCCACTTCTCCCGCTGCAGCGAGACGTGGATCGCATTCACATACGGGTCAATCACCGCGATGGCCAGCCCCGAGCCGCTGGCGAAAGGCTCGCCGGATCCTGATTCATCCAGCGCCTTCATCCGCTCGCGCAGGCGCTTGATCTCCGGCGGCGGCAAGATTTCTTCCGGCGTCAGGAACAGCCCGGACTTGCGCGCCCGATCACCCCAGCTCGCGCGGCTGGTGAAAACGCTCAAGGGAATGGACAGCACCATCCCCGCACACACAGGCGCGAACCACCAGAATGTCGGCTGATCCAGCTTCCACACCGCGTAACCCCACACCAGCCCGATGGCCGTATGCGACCAATGATTCCGCACCGCATGCACCCACGAGATGCCATCGGAATCACGGTTCTGCGTGCCCCAGTTCACCCCGATACCGAACAGAATCGTCGCCACAAACTTCGAATGCCACAACATCTGCAACGGCGCCTGCAGCGAGGAGAAGATTGTTTCCGCAATCGCACTCGCTGTCGCGTGACGCAATCCGCCGAAGGCCAGCGCGCGTTGCTTGTCCCGCGCCAGATCGATCAAGGCCAGCACCTTCGGCAGGAAGATCACGCTCATGCAGATCACGAAGATCAGATACGCATGTTGTGTCCCATCCACCTTCAAGAACGGCGTGAACGCATGCACCGTGATGTCCGAGAGTCCCGAGGATTCCCGCGCGAACAGGATGAAATTGAACGTCAGCAAAAAGAGCAACCACAAGGGGCTGGAGAGATATCCGAAGATGCCCATGAGCAGATGGATGCGGCTCACTCCGCGCAAACCTTTCGCGAATACCACCAGCGCATGCTGCATGTTCCCCTGGCACCAGCGGCGATCCCGCTGCGCATTCTCGATCATGTCCTGAGGCGCTTCCTCGTAACTGCCTTCCAGGTCATACGCGAACCAGATCTGCCAGTTCTCCTTCAGCATCAGCGCCGCCTCCACGAAGTCATGGCTCAGGATCTGTCCGCCGAACGGCTTACGCCCCGGCAGATGCGGCAGGTCACAATACTGGATGAACGGTTCCGTGCGGATGATCGCGTTGTGCCCCCAGTAGTTGCCAAAATTCTGCGACCAATAATTCAAGCCCGAGATGAAGATGGGCGCGTAGATGCGGTTGGAGAATTGCTGGATGCGCCCGAAGAGCGATTCCGCATTCACCAGCGCCGGCACCGTTTGGATGAGCCCCACTTCCGGGTTCACCTCCATCAGGCGCACCATGTCCAGGATGGTCGCACCGCGCATGATGCTGTCGGCATCGAACACGATGAAGTAACGGTAGCGCCGTCCCCAGTTCGTCAGGAAGTCATGGATGTTACCGCTCTTCTTGCCCTCGTTATTGATGCGGCGGCGGTAATAGATTTTGCCCAGCGCATCCAGGTCCCGCGCCAGTTCCAACCAGCGCTTCTCTTCTTCCACCCATTTGTCCGGATTCGTGGAATCGCTTAGGATGTAAAAATCGAAGTGCTCGATCTCACCCGCCTTCTGCAAAGAACGGTACGCCGCGCGCAGCCGCTCATACACCCGCGCCACATCTTCATTGTAGATCGGAAAAACGATCGCCGTGCTGATGCCCTTGATATCGTGCGAACGATAATCATTCAGTTGCGTCAACCGGCTCTTGTCCCCGATCGCGCGGATGAAGAAACCGAAGATCGCGTTCATGCACCCGATGGCGCAGAGCAGGAACAAGATCGTGAACAGCACCAGCAAAATGGACTTTGAGATGGACCAGCCCGTGCGCCACATCAGGTCTGCGAAAAGCCACGCCACAAATCCCGTCAGCACCACTGCCGAGGAATAAAAAAAGAACACACGATATCCCCGCCGCACCGGTGGTCGGGCAATGATCGTGGGCTCGGGGTTGCGACCCGAAGTAGCATCGGCAGGGGCCATAGTTTAGTGGGTGAAGATGAAGACAGCGACCAGCGCGGCCAGGAACAGTATCCACGCCGCCAGCATCCGGAAGTACGGCAACCTGCTGAAACTGTCCAAGGTGGTGATCGGCCCCAGATCCAACGGTCGCGGCGTCATCTTCGACAATTGGAAATCTGGACCCGCCCGCAGGTACGTCTCCCGCATCGCCGTCACAAACTCTTCCGGCCACGGTCCGGGGCGCAAGAACTGGTCCTGCCACTTGCCCGGCATGTCCGCCAGCAGGAGCGAGAGCCGTCCGCGCGTGGAAAGCTGCTGGTCCACATTCGTCGGCTGTTCCTGCAGCACTTCGGAGAACCAAGTCGTGACCAGACGGTCCATCTCCTCGGCGGCGATCTCCGTGGCGCTGCGCTGCGGTTCATTCGGTGCGCGGCCCATGGAACGCTCGATGACATGGATCACGAGCTGCCCGAGCAACACCTTGTTCTGGATGCGCAAAGCATGGAAATAGCTTTCCACCTTGGCATAGGCAGAATTCCATTCCTCCAGCGTCCGGCCAGCAAGCTGGCCAGGCGGGTGCGCGAACTGGGTAAGGTCCATTGGTTTAGGGCGGGCTCCAGTGATAGGTCCACGTTTCACTCACCACCTGGTCGCGGTGTTTGAGAGTGCAACGAATATCCACTGGCTCCTTATTGCCCTCTTTCGGCTCCATCTTCAATACCACCCTCCACGTATTATCGAAAGGGTTGTGGAAGACCTGATTGTCCTTGATCGTCCCGTTGCTGCTGCAACTGGCGATCGCCTGGGGCGGATCATTCGCCGGGATGCCCTTCAGCTTCGGCCCTCCGAAATCGATCGCGATCTGCCGCCATTTCGGGTTCGGTCCATCTGCCCCGATGCGCGTGTTCAATACGATGTTCTCCGAAAGCTTCTGGTCCGTCTCTCGCGTCCACTTCATGCGATAGCCGAAACGGAAGGCCTCCATCGGCTTCGGTTGCTTCTTGGGATTCCAGAACGCCACGATGTTATCCAAGCCCTCGTAATGCGTGCTCAGTTCCAGCAGATGCATCTCACCCTCACCCCAATCGCTATGCGGCTGGATCCACACACTCGGCACCTGCTGGTAGAAATTGAACAGGTCTTGGTACTTATAGTAATCACGCTCCCGCTGGAGCAGGCCGAAGCCCTTGATGCCCGGCAAAGCAAACACTTGATGCCGCATCGTGGACGCATTGTTCAACGGCCTCCAGAGCGTCTCCCCATTGCTCGTCTTGATCAGCAAACCATCCGAATCATGCACCTCGGGCCGGTAATCATCGAACTTGCGCTCCGAGTTCTTGCCGAACCAGAACATGCTCGTCAGCGGCGCCATGCCCAGGGTCTTCAGCGGTTTCCGCTGCGGGTTCACTGCCTTGATCAGCTCCGGCCTGCGCAGATACAGCACCGCCTCGATATCCGCCACGGTCGTCTCTCCCGGCACAATGCGGAACTTATAAGCCCCGGCGCAGCTCACGCTATCTAGTATGGCGTAGAGTACCAGCTCCTTGCTGTCTGCCTCGGGCTTGCCCAACCACCAGTCCGTGAAGATGGGAAATTCTTCAGGTCGGTCCGTCTCGCCGGAATCCAGCGCCAGTCCGCGTGCCGACAAGCCATACCGCTGCCCTGCACCTAACAAACGGAAATAGCTGGCTCCCAGGAACGATCCCAACTCATCCATTTTGCCCGGCGTGTTCACCGGGTACAGCACTTTGAAGCCCGCATAACCCGTCCGTGCGGGCACCTGGTTCTCCAGTTTGGAATTCCGGTAATTAAAGAAATCCTGCACGAACCGGATGGTCTGCACGTGTGTCGGCGAGAACTCGTTCACATGCACCGGCTCTTGGTAGATATAGCCCGGATGAAAGAACTCCACGCGGAAAGGCAGTTTATCCGCCCCCCAGAGCGCCCGATCTGACCGGAACTGGATCTCCCGATAAGAGTCGTAATTGAGGTCACGCAGCACCGCTGGCAGGTCCGCTCTCGGCGAGCGAAAGGGCTTCATCGCCCGTTCTTCCGCCTTCTTGGCCACGTAGTCGAGGGTCAACTGGACAGACTCCGCCGCCTGGGCCAACTGGCCCATGAGGCAAAAACCGATCAAAAACCACGCTAAAATGCAGCGTTTCATGTGTTTTAGTCCATCCGCTTCCGGATAAACAAGCGCGGAACGTTATATCAGCCCAGACGCTTTGCAAGCCCCCTTAGGATTAACTAGGTTAAATCCCTTTTTAACCGATTAAGTGGATATTGGATAGGTTAGAGTGGATGTCACTCTGGCGGAGGTGGTAGGAGAGTAAGAAAAACCGGTTGGGTTTGTCGTTAAGTTAGATAGGTTATTAAGCTCGCTTGCTCGCATTACATAAAACAACGATCACGCGTTTCCAGCCCAGTTTTTGAATTTGATTAACGCCATACAAACCAATACTAAGAGGCATGGCAGGTCTGGTTTACCACAGGTCGATTATCGGGTATCACGGGTGCGATACTCAACTGGCTGAGAAAGTTCTGCTCGGTAAGGCCCAGATCGCGTATAGCACGAACGTTCACGACTGGCTGGGTAAAGGGATTTACTTTTGGGAACATGGACCAAATCGGGCCATGGAATGGGCCGCAGAGCGTGCTGCCCGAACCGGGAAAATCAGGCAGCCCTCTGTGATCGGGGCGCATATCCACCTGGGCGAGTGTTTTGACCTGCTCGACACCCGCTATACTAAGGTGCTCGCTGATATCTATCCAGCATTCGAAAAGTCATTTCGTGACCACGATCTGGAGATCCCACAAAATAAGTCCCCAAAAGGCCAGGAAAACGAGGATTTGGTTTGCCGCTATCTTGATTGCGCCGTGATAAATTGGTGCTTGGACCGGTTTGAAAAAGAGGAAGGCATCCGTTTTCATACGGTCAGAGCTGTGTTCACCGAAGGCAAACCGGCATTTCCCGGTTCAGCCATCAAATCGAAGTCACATATCCAAATCGCGGTCAGAGACCCTGCTTGTATTTTAGGGTACTTCCGGCCTACCGACCATTGACACCCGTTCTCAGCGAAACTACTTTCAAACCAGTTGCTAATGACAAAAAAGCGCACAGTTCATCGCCCGACCAGAAGGAGTATCGACTCGCTGGGCAGAAGTTTGCTGAGGAAAGTAAACTCGATGAGCCGTGAAGAAAGTTTGGCGTCTTTGGTTTCGGCGGGCATTTGCACCAAAACGGGCAAACTAAGTTCCGCTTACTCCCGCGTTTCATTTTAGTTTTGCTCCTGAGCCTTGATTGGCGAGGGGCGTTGGTAGGGCCGCCAGCTTCGTTCTTCATGCCTCCGTTCAAATTCATGAATACGATTCATGGATTAATATCCACAAACGGCTTTTGACGTTCTGGCCCAAATCGTTAGGGTAACGCCCGTGATTGGCATCGCCCAATACTGCAGCTTGAGTCGCAACGCGCCATGAAGCTTTCCTTCAGCCAATACCAGCTCGACGGTTTTTTTGATGAAATGTTCTCTGGTTCGCAGAAGATGCGGCCGCATTACCGTCGCCTTCAGGAGCGCTTCCAGAAGTTGACCCTTGAGGACATGGAACAACGGCGCCAGATGGCCGATCTCTCCTTCCTGAACCAGGGCATCACCTTCACCGTCTATAGTGACAATCAGGGCACGGAACGCATTTTCCCCTTCGACCTCGTGCCGCGCATCATCCCCGGCAAGGAATGGGAACGCATCGAGCTCGGCCTCGTGCAACGCATCACGGCGCTGAACCTCTTCCTGCATGACATCTATCACGGCCAGATGATCTTGAAGGATGGCGTGATCCCGCGGCACTTCGTGGAAGAGGCCAAGCATTTTCGTCCGGAGCTGATGGGCTTCGACGTCCCGCGCAACATCTACATCCACATCTGCGGCACGGACTTGGTGCGCGATGATTCCGGCCAATATCTGGTGCTGGAAGATAACGGCCGTTGCCCGAGCGGTGTCTCTTACGTTTTGGAGAATCGCCAAACGTTGAAGCGCGTGTTCCCGAATCTCTTCGAGGCGTACAGCGTGCGTCCGGTGGAGCAATACACCGAGGAATTGCTCAAGCTGCTCCAATACATCGCGCCCCACGGCAAACCGAATCCGACCGTCGCCGTGCTCACGCCGGGTATTTATAACAGCGCGTATTTCGAACATTCCTTCCTCGCGCGGCAGATGGGTGTGGAGATCGTGGAAGGCCGCGATCTCGTCGTCCGTGATAATCACGTGTTCATGCGCACGACGAAAGGTCTGCAAGCGGTGGACGTGATCTATCGCCGTATCGATGATGATTTCCTCGATCCGCAAGTGTTCCGGCGCGATTCCATGCTGGGTGTGCCGGGCATCGTGGGTGCGTATCGCGCAGGTAATGTGTCGCTCGCGAACGCGATCGGTACCGGCGTGGCAGATGACAAGGTGATGTATTACTTCGTGCCGCGCATGATCAAGTATTACCTCGACCAGGACCCGATCCTGCCGAATGTGCCGACGTATCTCGCGAGTGAACCGGAGGACATGAAGTACATCATGGATAACCTGCCGAAGCTTGTCGTGAAGGCTGCGAATGAAGCGGGCGGTTACGGCATGATGGTCGGTCCGCATTCCGACACGAAGACGATCGAGAAATTCCGCAAGCTCGTAAAAGCCGATCCGCGCAACTACATCGCGCAACCGACGCTCGGCCTCTCTCGCAGCCCGTGCTGGGTGGATGGAAACTTCGAGGGCCGTCACATCGATCTGCGTCCGTATGTGCTCTACGGTGAGAAGGTGAGCATCATCCCGGGCGGATTGACGCGCGTGGCGCTGAAGAAGGGTTCGCTCGTCGTGAACTCTTCGCAGGGCGGCGGGAGCAAGGACACGTGGGTGCTGGACGGAGACGAATAAAATTTTGCACGTATGTTAAGCCGAGTTGCCGATGGTCTTTACTGGATGGGTCGCTACGTGGAACGCGCGGAGAACGTGGCGCGCCTCGTGGATATCAATTTGCAGTTGATGCTGGATGCGCCGGCGCAACAGTCCGCGCAGATGGCGAAGAACTGGAAACCCATCGTGGCATGTTTCGGTGACGAGGACGAATTCGCCAAGAAACACAGCAAAGCCGAGGTGCAGGATGTGATCGAATTCATTGTGTTCGATCGCACACACACGAACTCAGTCGTGGGCAGTCTCTGCGCAGCGCGCGAAAATGCTCGCACGATCCGTGAGCAGGTCACTTCGGAGATGTGGGAGGAACTGAATCGCGCGTATCTCTGGTGTATCAGCAAGAGTGCGCGCCAGGCCTTCGAGCGCAATCAGTACGATTTCTTTCAACGCATCATCCAGACGATGCAATTGTTCGGCGGCATCACGAACACGACGATGTTGCATGGTGAAGCATGGGACTTCATCCAGATGGGCAAACATCTGGAGCGCGCAGACAAGACCACGCGTATTCTCGATGAAGAATTTCATCTGATGAAGCAGTGCAGCAAAACGCCGGGCGACAGCTTGCTGCAATGGCTCGCGGTCTTGCGCATGTGCAGTGCGCGGCAAACATATCAGCGCGTTTACGGTGCCGGTGTGCAACCAGTGAAGGTCGCGGAATTACTTTTATTGAATGAAGATCTTCCGCGTTCGGTTCTGTTCTGCCTGCGCCATGCGGATGAATCGTTGCGCCGCATTTCTGGAGTGGCACCAGGAAGATTTTCCAATCGCGCGGAACAATTGAGCGGACGATTTCTTTCGGAGCTCACGTTCAGCAGCATCAGCGAGATCTACGGCAAGGGTCTGCACAAGGCGATGGATGATTTCCAGATTCGATTCATCCAGATCAGCGCTGATTTTTAGTCCAAGTACATCTATCATCCGGAACCGGAGATCATCATCCTGCCGGAGCCGGTGCAGCAGCATCAGTAGTAGTAAGCAAAGACCAAGCTACACA
>JAJNBN010000127.1 GCA_021156225.1 Verrucomicrobiota bacterium
CGAGATGGAGATCCCCTTCAACACCACCATCTATCAACAGATGAAGGCCGAGGGCAAACTGGTCGCACCTGTGGCTGATTGGGAAACCAAACGCCGCTGGGTAGATTACGCCTTCAAGGAACTGGAGAAAGTCGGCTACACCGTGGGCAGTGCCTACACCGCCGTGAAGAACAAGAAGACCGCGACCTTCATCTACCGCGACCGCCTCTGGGCCGGAGCGGACTTGCTCTCCCTCGGCGTGGCCTCCTTCGGCCACATCGGCGGTGTGCATTACCAGAATCACCACGAGTTCAGCACCTACATCGAGCGCATCAACAAAGGCGAATTGCCCACCTTCCGCGCACTAACGCCGACCGCCGATGAACGCCTCATCCGCGAGTTCATCCTGCAATTCAAACTGGGCCGTAACGAAGCGGGCTATTACCAGAAGAAATTCGGTGTCGATGTCCTTACCCGCTTCGCCGAACCCATCCAGCGTCTGAAAGACTGGGGCTTCCTTACGCAGCAAGGAGATACACTTCTCCTCAGTCGCGAAGCCCTCCTCCAAGTGGACAAGCTCCTGCACGAGTTCTTCCTGCCGGAACATAACAATGCCCGTTACGCCTGAGCCTGATGTTAAGCTCAACCACCAATAACCTGGCGAATACCGCTGCCCAGCCGATCGTTTATCCGCTGGATGATTTCTATTCCCAAGCGGGCCGGCCCTTGCCGCGCATCGAGCCCGTGGATGGCAAAGACGTTCCCGAGCCTTACCAAACTCTGCTCGTTCACCAGAACGACATGACGCCCACGCTGGAAAAATTTCACGGTTCGAAGATCCATCTGGAAGTCCTCCGCAGCCAGCAGCGCGATGATTTCTATTTCCGCGAAGTCATTTTGCTCACGGAAGAGGGCAAGCCCGTGGAATTCGGCGCCATCAAGATCAGCCTGAACCTCTTCCCCTCCGCCGCACGCGCCCAGATACTCAGCGAGCGCATCCCGCTAGGCACCTTGCTGGCGGAGTACAAAGTCACCCATACGAGCCGGCCCAAGGCCTTCCTGCGCATCGAATCGGATGACTTCATCAACACCGCTTTCAAAACCACCGGCCGGCATTGGCTCTATGGTCGTCGCAATACCCTTTGGAATCCTGAACAACGCCCCTTGGCGGAAATCGTTGAAATTCTGCCGTCCTAGTCCTTGAGTTTTTTGTTCTATGCCCATGACCGGAAATAATTATGACGCGCTGATCATTGGTGGTGGTCCCGCGGGTGCTTCCACCGCAGCCATACTTGCCGGATATGGTCATCGTGTCTTGGTGCTGGAGCGGGAGAAATTCCCCCGTTATCACGTCGGCGAATCACTCATCCCGTTCACCTATCAACCGCTGGAGAGACTGGGCCTTATCCCGCAGATGAAGGGCTCCGCCTTCCAGAAGAAATACAGCGTCGTGTTCGTGCAGCCGAATGGCAAAGCCAGCCAGCCTTTTTATTTTTTTACCCGTTACGACAAGGAGACCGTAGCCCAGTCATGGCAGGTGCTGCGCAGTGAATTCGACTTGATGCTGCTCAATCACGCCCGCAGCAAGGGTGCCGAGGTGATCGAGGAAATCACGGTGAAGGAATTACTGAAAGACGGTGACCGCGTCATCGGTGTTAAAGCCCAGAAAAAAACGGGAGAAACTGTCGAATACTTCGCCCCGATCACGCTGGATGCCACCGGCAAGGAATCTTTCGCGGCCGTCCGCAACGGCTGGCGTCAGCGCGACCCTTATCTGAACAAAGTCGCCGTCTGGACTTATTATCAGGGCTCCAAGCGCGAGACGGGAGTCGATGAAGGCCAGACCACCGTCGCCTTCGTTCCAGAGAAAGGCTGGTTCTGGCATATCCCGCAACACAACGACATGGTCAGTGTCGGCATCGTGGCGGAAGGCAAGTATCTGACTCGGGGCGGCATCAAGGAGCCGAAAGCCATCTTTGACCGTGAAGTGGGCGAAAATCTCTGGATCAAGGACCACCTCTCCGTGGGGCAACAGGTTGGACCTTACTACGTCACCAGCGAGTACACATTCCATTCCCGTCATTGCGGCAGCGAGGGATTGCTGCTGGTGGGCGACGCTTTCTGCTTCCTTGATCCTGTGTTCAGCAGCGGCCTGATGCTGGCGCTGAAGAGCGGGGTGATGGCTGGCGATGCCGTACATGAGTGCATTCTGGCCAAGGATTTCTCGCCCGTACGCTTCACTGAATACGCCAGCAGTCTGCGTCTTGGCATCGAGAACATGCGCAAGCTGATCTACGCCTTTTACGAGCCCGGCTTCTCTTTTAAGGAGGTGGTCATGAAACACCCGGAAGTGGCCGGAGACATCACCGACTGCCTCTCGGGGGATGTGAACAAGGACTTGAGCAATCTTTGGAAAGTTATCGCCACCTTTGTCCCCATCCCGGAGGCTTTGCTGGTCGGGGCGCCGAAAGAACGGGAAAGGGCCGCTGTCGGTGTCTGAGAATGGGGTTTAACCCTCATTTGGCCGCTGTTTCAAAGCCTGAAAACAAGCTTGCCTAGCTTTTGCCCTCTGCGAGATGCTTACGGGTATCTTTATGTCGAAAAAGGCTTTAATCACGGGCATCACGGGGCAGGACGGTTCGTATCTTGCCGAGTTGCTGCTTTCCAAGGGTTACGAGGTCCACGGCATTATCCGCCGTGCCAGCACGTTCAACACCGGACGGCTCGACCACATCTACTCCGACCCGCACGCCCCAAAACACAAACTTTTTCTGCACTACGGCGATCTTTCTGACGCCAGCGCGCTCTCCCGGCTGATTGCCAAGATCCAACCGGACGAGGTTTATAACCTCGCCGCCCAGAGCCATGTGCGCGTGAGCTTCGATGCGCCCGAATACACCACGGACATCACCGGCACCGGCGTCATCCGACTGCTGGAAGCCATCCGTGAAGTGGGCATCAAACCGCGCTTCTACCAAGCCTCCTCCTCCGAGATGTACGGCATGGTGCAGGAAGTGCCGCAGAAGGAGACCACGCCTTTCTATCCCCGCAGCCCCTATGGTTGCGCCAAGGTCTATGCCTACTGGATCACGGTGAACTACCGCGAATCCTACGGCATGCACGCCAGCAACGGCATCCTTTTCAACCACGAGTCTCCGCGCCGCGGTGAGACCTTTGTCACCCGCAAGATCACGCGCGCCGTGGCCCATATCAAAGCCGGTCTGCAGGACAAGCTCTATTTGGGCAACCTCGAAGCCAAGCGCGACTGGGGTTACGCCAAGGAATACGTGGAAGCCATGTGGCTCATGCTGCAACAGGCGGAACCGGATGATTACGTCATCGCCACGAACGAGACCCATTCCGTGCAGGAATTCTTGGAAGTCGCCTTCGGCCATGTCGGTCTCGACTGGCGCAAGCACGTGGAGATCGATCCGCGCTACTATCGCCCAGCCGAAGTGGACCTGCTTATTGGTGACTCCAGCAAAGCGAAGAAGAAGCTGGGTTGGGCACCGAAGACCACCTTTGCAGAACTCGCCCGTCTGATGACGGAATCCGATGTGAAAGCATTGGAAGACCAGTTGGCCGGCCGCGTGCGGAAGAACGAAGAATAATCCGATGCCCAAGGCGCTCATCACCGGCATCACCGGTCAGGACGGTTCCTATCTCACGGAACTGCTGCTGGAGAAAGGTTATGAAGTGCATGGTGTCGTGCGCCGCACCAGCAGTCTGGACCGTTCGCGCTTGAAGCATCTTCACGGCGACACCTCGGTTTACAATCAGCGCCTATTCCTGCACTACGCCGATCTGGATGACCCCACGACCTTGCGTCGCGTCCTGGTGAAAGTGGCTCCCGATGAGATCTATCATCTCGCCGGTCAAAGCCACGTTGGTCTCAGCTTCGAGATCCCCGAATCCACGTGCGATTCCACGGCCATGGGCACCTTGCGCCTGCTGGAGATCGTGCGGGATTTGCCGAAGCTACCGCGCCTCTTTCACGCATCCACCAGCGAGATCTTCGGTCGTCCCGCAGCGGCCCCTCAGGACGAGAATACGCCACGAAATCCGGTGAACCCCTACGGTTGCGCCAAGGCGTTTGCTACCCAGATGGTCAGCATCTACCGGCAGAACTACGGGCTCTTTGCCTGCAACGGCATCATGTACAATCACGAATCTCCCCGGCGTGGCGAGAACTTCGTGACGCGCAAGATCTGCCGTGCTGCCGCTGCCATCAAGTTGGGCCTGCAAAAGGAACTCGTACTGGGGGACACCTCAGCGCAGCGCGATTGGGGTTATGCCGGGGATTACGTGAACGCCATGTGGCTCTCGCTCCGGCACAAGGAAGCGGACGATTATATCTTCGCCACCGGCATCTTGCACAGCGTGAGTGACGTTGTGACGTTGGCCTTCGCCGCGGCCGGTCTTTCCCATGCAGACCACGTTAAGCAAGACGCCCGTCTGATGCGCAAAACCTAATCGGTGAACCTGCAAGTCTATCCGGCAAAAGCCGAAACGGTCCTCGGCTGGAAACGCACGATGAATTTTGAAGAACTGATCCGCGCGATGACCTTGGCGGAGATGGAAGAGTTGAAAGCCGCCAAAGATTAAGTTGTCCGGCAGGGGCACCCCGGTCACTTCCAGTCAAGAATCCCCAAGATGTTGTAGTAATCATCCGACCACACGGGTTGGCTCGGTTCCGGCACCAGCGGCATCCAGAATGGATTGCCCGCAAACGGTTTCAAAAGTACAGGATCAGCCGTCAAGACAGCCCAATGTGAAGAATACCGGCCATAACGCAGCGTGTCGTCGGCGCTTACGATTTCGTTGGCGCTGAAACCATTGAGCTGAAGTTCCTGCGCGATGTTGCCCAACACCGGACGGAAGTTCAGCAGGCGGCTGGAGATGTTGTAGAGAATCATCCCGCCCGGCGCGAGCTTCGCCTTGATCTCCTGCAAGGCTTCCTTGGTGATCAAATGCAGCGGCGGCACATCTGAGCTGAAGGCATCACAGACGATGAGGTCGAAATGATGATCGGGTTCATTGCGCAGCAGCAGGCGCGCATCCCCGATCTTGTGCTCCACTTTTTTCGCGCCACATCGTTCCAGATAAGTGAAATAATTCGTGTTTGAGGCAATGTCCAAAACTGCCGGATCAATCTCATAAAAGGTCCATTCCTCATTGTCCTTTGCGTAAACCGCCAGTGCGCCCGCGCCAAGTCCGATGACCGCCACCCGGTTCACCGTCTTGTGCTTCTCATAAAAACTCATGAAGGCGCCGATGGAGCCTTGTGGGTGGTAATAGGAGAGCGGTATGTCCTGCAGTTTGGGGTCCACGAACTGGATGCCATGCACGGTGGTGCCGTGGTAGAAGCGATGGATGCGGCCTTCTGGATCCATGGTCACGCGGAGCGCGCCGAAGAAATTTCGCTCTGCGTGCAAGGTCTGGCCGTGGATCGCGGTATAGAATGAAGCTCCCCATAGCACGGCGAACAAGGTCAGGCCAAATACTAGGGGACGGCGTGACAGAAAGAACGCCACCACCAGCGGAATACCGAAGATGAGGAACATCGCCAGTTGATGCGACTGCTGGGAAAGGGCAGGGAGAAACTTGGCCGAGAGGGCGGTCAAGACGCCGATGACCACCGGCCAGACCAATTGCTGCGAAAGTTTTTTCTCCGGTTGTTTCCCTTCCGGTGGCGGTGCAACGAGACAGGCCACGGCGATGGCCAGCGGATATTCGATCACGGACTTGAAGACTAGCGGAGCGACGAGTGTATTGAGCAACCCCCCCAGCACACCGCCGATGGACATGCAGAGGTAATACTCGGTCAAATGTTCCGGGGCCGGCCGCAGGGAGGCGAGCTTGCCGTGGAGAGCCAAGGTGAGCAGAAAGAAAATCCCCAGATGCAAGGGCACCAGCAAGCCAGCCGGATGCTTGATCTCGCCCAGCAGCAGGAACAGGACGGTGACGGCAGCGATGGGCAGGGCCCGGGCCGCCATGGGTGTGAGCCGCTCGCCCCATTTGGCAAAAACCAAAATGAACGTCAGCAGATAGAGCGCGAGGGGCAGCGTCCAGAGCAGGGGCACGCTGGCGATGTCTGTGGTGAGATACGTCGTCAGCCCGAGCATTAGGCTGGAGGGGACCAGCGCCAGCAATATCCAGACGCCGCGTTGCGACCACTTGGGTTTCGGCGAGAGGGCAGGGCTGGCGACCACTGTCTCCGGCGTCGCTGAAGTATTCCGCCAGGTCAGCACCGCCACCCCGGCAAAACACAGCACCAACAGTCCATAGCCGATGCTCCAGGCCGAGGTTTGCTGGGACAGCCGCATCATCGGTTCCGCGAGCAGAGGATAGCCCAACAAGGCCAGAAAACTGCCCGCATTGCTCGCCGCATAAAGAAAATAGGGGTCTTTAGCCGCCGGGTGGCCCGAGCGGCTGAACCAGCTCTGTAACAGCGGGGCTGAGGCGGAGATCACCAGAAAAGGGATGCCCACCAGCCCGAATAGCGTGCTCACCAGCCAAACGAGCGGTGTCTTGCCCCCGGGGTCCACATCCTGTCCCAAAGCCATGGGCAGGCATAACAGCCCGACGAACAGGAAACTGAGATGGATGAGCGTTTGGCGGCGGAGGGAGCCCCGGGAGGTAAGCCAGTGGGCGTAGCCGTAGCCCCCCAGCAACAACGCTTGGAAGAAAACCATGCAGGTGTTCCACACCATGGGTGCGCCCCCCAGCAGCGGCAACAGCAGCTTGGCCACCAGAGGTTGCACCGCAAAGAGCAACAGGGCGCTCAAGAGCAGGGTCAGGGCAAAAGCAGGCAACAACATGTGATTTCCAGCATGTGCGAGAAGCAGGTTCCATGCAAGGCAGCATCAAAATAGGACCAGACTATACCAAGGCGGGTGTGGAAGCATGACCAACGAAAACGCTAGATTGCTCCCATCAGAACCAATACATGAATTTATCTCCTACTAGTTTAGGCGAGGTTGCGGGTCAGCCGCTGGCTGTCAAACTGGAGGCCATTTTGGGCTATCCCCGGGATTCTTTAGGCAATCAATTCGTTTACCTGGTCGTATGCCCCCGCGCGCGCGGGCTGTGCATCGGTTTGAACCTGAACCCAGACCAGCAATGCAACTTCGACTGCATCTATTGCGAAGTGGCGAGAAAAACACCTGCGCCCAATGTGCGTCTTGACGTGGGCCGGCTGGCGACGGAGTTCCGCACGGCCTTGGAGTACGTGGATTCTGGCAAGGTGAGAGAACTCCCCAGTTTCCGGAGCCTCCCACGCGAGCTGCTGACTCTCCGGCAAGTGACGCTGAGCGGCGATGGTGAACCGACCTTGTGCAACGAATTCCGTGAAGTGGTGGAGGACCTGGTCCAATTCCGGGCGATGAGCGGGCATTCTTTCTTCAAACTGGTGCTGCTTACCAATGCCACCGGCTTGGATCGTGAAACCGTGAAGGCGGGCCTGAAGTATTTCAACCGGCAGGATGAGATCTGGTGCAAGCTGGATGGCGGCAGTGTGGAGCATTTGCAAAAGGTCAACCGACCTGAAGTCCCGCCCGAGCACGTGTTCAGCAACATCCTGGCCTTGGCCCGGCAAAGGCCGGTAGTGATCCAGAGCCTCTTTCCAGCGGTGAATGGTACCGGTCCTCATTGGCATGACGTGGAGGCTTATGTCGCGCGGCTGAAACAATTGCTGGCCGACGGAGCCAAGATATCCCTCGTCCAAATATATTCCGCGACTCGTACCGCCCACCATGATGAGTGCGGACATGTGCCGCTCCGCACGCTGTCGAAGATCGCCGCGCATGTGAGAAAATGCACGGGCTTGCGGACGGAAGTGTTTTAAAGCGGTGAAGTGATTTGCCCGGTCGCCAGATTTCTGCTGCCGACTAACGGATCGTTACCATCGTCAATGCCACGGCCCCGATCACGGCGATCACGCCGCCGATGAGGGACCGTTTGGACGGCCGCTCGCCTTCAATGAAATAGGCGAGGGGAATCACCGCCAGCGGAGTCAGCGCCACGATGGGCATGACCACGCCCGTGCCGTTTTTGAGCAGCGCCCATTGATAGCAGCTCACGCCGAGCGTAGGACCGGCCAGGCCGTTCAAAACCATCCAGTACCAGCCTTTACGCCAACGGTCCGGGTTCACCGGGGGTAAATCTTCCGGGTGCTTGGCCCCGGGCAATTGCGCCAGGATCTCACGGCGCTTCAC
>JAJNBN010000128.1 GCA_021156225.1 Verrucomicrobiota bacterium
ATCGTGGTGCCTTGACGGAAAGAGTCAGGGCATTGCGGCAGCAATGCTCTACCATGATTTGGGTTTTCTGCATTTCTTTGTGGAGTGGCTGGCGAGGGTTTGGTCCGGTGAGGGTGGACTGGTTGCTACAGTACCGCAGGACAGGAGGCAATCGCGGAGGAAACATAAAACGGATCAGACGGGAAGGCGCACTTCGGGGAAGTAATTGCATTACGGGCCTATCAAGAAGGGAGCAGGAAGAAAGGGGACATTGTTTGAAAAAACAATGTTTCCATGTTCCTGATGTTGGTTGGCGAAAGCGTTAAGGTCTAGTTTGGGACGGCGGCACGCCGTCCCTCCCGTGATGGGAAAGAAAAAAGGCCGACTTGCGTCGGCCTTTTATGAGAGTGAATTGAAGGCTGGCGGAACTGATTACTTGTTCAGGCCTTTGACGAATTTCTCCAGGCGATCCAGGCCTTTCTCAATATTGGCGAGGCTGGTGGCGTAGCTGATGCGGAGGTAGTCGTCGGCACCGAAGGCGATGCCAGGGACGGCGGCGACTTTTTCCTGTTCGAGCAAGCGGGCGCAGAAGTCAGCGGACTTGAGGCCGACTTGCGAGATGTTCGGGAAGAGGTAGAACGCGCCCTTGGAGTTCACGCAGCTAATGCCGGGGATGCTGTTGAGCTTCTGCCAGGCGTAGGTGCGGCGTTTCGCATATTCGGCGAGCCACTTGGGCAAGTGATCCTGCGGACCGGTCAACGCGGCCACGCCGCCTTTTTGAGCGAAGGAGGTCGGGTTGCTGGTGCTGTGGCTCTGGATGGCGTCGATGGCTTTGGCGATCGGTTCCGGGGCGGCGAGGAAGCCCAAGCGCCAACCGGTCATGGACCAGGCCTTCGCAAAGCCGTGGACGATGATGGTGTGGTCCTTGTGCGCGGGCGAGAAGCTGGCGACGGACTTGTGCACGGCACCATCATAAAGGAGGTGTTCGTAGATCTCATCGCTCATGATGAGAACGCCTTTTTCCACGCAGATGTCGCCGAGGGCCTTGACCTCTTCCGGCGTGTAAACGCTGCCGGTGGGGTTGCTCGGGGTGGTGAGAATGAACAAGCGCGTGCGCGGGGTGATGGCAGCGCGGAGTTGCGCGGGGGTGACCTTGAACTCGGTCTTGTCGGAGGTGTTGATGACGACCGGAGTTGCGCCCGCGAGCTTGGCCATCTCGGGATAGCTGAGCCAGTAGGGGGCAGGGATGATGACTTCATCGCCTTCTTCGCACGTGGCCAAAATGACGTTGTAGCAGGAGTGCTTGCCGCCGCAGCTCACGATGACTTGCGAGGGCTTGTAGGTGAGGCCGTTCTCGCGCTGGAACTTGTCGGCGATGGCCTGACGGAGTTCGGGGATGCCGCTGCTGGGGGTGTATTTCGTGAACCCATCGGCAAGGGCCTTGGAGCAAGCGTCCTTGATGTGTTGCGGGGTGTCAAAGTCGGGTTCACCGGCGCCGAAACCGACGACGTCTTCACCGGCGGCCTTCATGGCCTTGGCCTTGGAATCGATGGCCAGGGTCAAAGATGGCGACAACGAGGCGGCACGCTTCGAGATATGATAGTTCATAACAAAATCGAGCGGGAAGGATTAGCAACTGGGGAAGGGCGGGCAAGAACGAATTGGTCGGTTGCACCGACAGGCCTATGGGGGAAAACAGCGAACCATCCAACGATAGGTTACTTGGAGGGGCGGGAGAGGACGCGGGCGAGGGCTTCTTCGAGTTGGGCCATGCGGACGGGTTTGACGAGGTGTTCACTGAAGCCAGCTTCCTGGCATTTGCGAAGATCGTCTTCCATGCCGTAGCCGCTGAGGGCGATGGCGGGGAAGGAACGCTGTTGGCGGAGGCTCGCGATGACATCGTAGCCGGTGCCATCGGGCAGGCCGAGATCGCTGATCAAGACATCGAAAGGTTCCTTGGCAGCGGTAGCCAGAGCGGTGGCTACGCGGTCGGCGATGCTGACGAGGTAGCCCCGACGTTGGAGCAGGACGCTGAGGGACTTCGCAGTGTCGGGGTGGTCTTCGACCAGCAAAATGCGCAGGGGCCGGTTGGTCGATGACGGCGGAGAGGAAGGAACGCCAGCGGGTTTGCCCGGCGCGTCTTTGGGCGAGGTCGGTTCAGATTTTGAAACGACCGCGAGGGGCAAGGACAAGGTGAAGGTGCTGCCATGGCCGAGGCCCGGACTCTTGGCGATCAGGGTGCCATGATGGGATTCCGCGATGGCGCGGCTGATGGCCAGCCCGAGACCCAAGCCACCGAACTGGCGGGTGATCTGGCGATCCCCTTGTTCAAAGGCCTTGAAGAGCCGTTGCAAGTGTTCGGGGTCGATGCCTTTACCGTTGTCCTGGACTTCAATGGTGAGCAGTTGGCCGTCGTCGTAGCTGCCGAGTTCCGCACGGACGGTGATGTGGCCGCCTTCGGGGGTGAACTTGATGGCGTTCTTGAGCAGGTTCCAGAGAATCTGGGTGATGCGCGCGCCGTCCACCAAGATGGTTTGCTGGGGATTCGCGATCTCACGGGTCAACGTGAGCCGACGGGCTTTCAGCTCAACCTGGCAGGTTTCGATGGCGTCCTCGATGACCTGGCCGATGGAGACACGGGCCGGATGCAACTCCAGTTTGCCGCGGCTGACGCGGGTGAGGTCGAGCAGGTCATCGATGAGGCGGGCTTCGAGTTCGACGTTGCGCCGCATGGTTTCCAGATCGTGCAAGACGGCCGGGGGCAGGGAGGCGTCATCACACAGATTGGAGAGCAAGGCCAGCACGGGCGTCAGGGGCGTGCGCAGTTCATGGCTCAGCGCGGCAAGGAAATGATCCTTGGCGAGGTTGGCTTGCTCGGCCGCGGCGCGGGCCACTTGTTCGGCCTGATAGGCTTGCGCGGTATCCATGGCGGCAGCCGCCTGGGCCGCGACACCGATGATGATTTTTTCGTCGCGTGTGGTGAAAATGCCCGGCTCGGAATGGCCGAAGAAGAGACCGCCCAAAACCTTGCCCGACCGCGAAATCACGGGCACCGCCAGATAACTGACTACGGGAAGATGACCGGCGGGCATGCCATGGTAGGGCGCATTGTGACCGAAGCGGCTGTCCTTCCGCACATCATCGAGGCGGATGACGCCTTCACCGCGAAACGTAGGGCCAAAGAGGCCGGTAGCGCGGGGCATGGGGAACTTGGAAAAGGCTTCACGCGGTACACCGGAGAGGGCGTAGAGCATGTAGGACCCGCCCTTTTCATCGAGGACGTTGTAGAAGAAAGCACCGAATTGCGCCCGCGTGATGCGGGTGCCGGCATCCGTGATGAGTTGCACGATCTTGCCGACATCAAGTTCGGTCGCGATGGCCCGGGCGACATCATTGAGCTGTTCGGTGACGATGTATTCCTCGCGCAGGGCTTCCTCCACATTCTTGCGCTCGGTGATGTCTTGAACGACGCCGATCATGCTGGTGACCCGGCCATTTCGGTCGTAAACGCCCTGTCCGGTGGCGAGCACCCAGCACCGTTCGCCGGAAGGCCGGTTCACGCGATACTCCACACTGTAATCGGTCTTGGTGGCGAGCGCCTGCTCCACGGCGAGGCGTGCGCGTTCGCGGTCGTCCTTGTGCAGGTACTCCCGCACTTGGGTCCACGTAACGGGTGTTTTGGGCGGCAATCCGAAGATCTCACAACCGCGCGGACTGAAAGTGACGATGTCATTTTCGACGTTCCAAGACCAGTTGCCCAGCTTGCCGGCGGCCAAGGCGAGATCGAGCCGGGCGGCGCTTTCACGGATGGATTCTTCCGCCTGCTTGCGCTCGGTGATGTCCTCGACGACCCCGATGAACCGTCTGGGCTGGCCGCTGGCGTCTTTCAGCAACGTGACGGTGGTGCGGCTCCAAACCATGCGACCATCCTTGCACAAGTAGCGTTTCTCCAGCGCGTAATCAGGGATCTCACCGGCGAGCAATTGACGGACTTTGGCGCTGGTGGCGGCACGGTCATCCGGATGCGTGATATCCATGAACGTGCGCTGGCAAAGCTCTTCAGGCGTATAGCCCAAGATATCAGCCATCCGCTGGTTCACCTGCTCGAACTTGCCGTTCAATTCGGCCTGGGCCATGCCGACCGCCGCTTGATTGAAGGCCGCGCGCAATCGAGCTTCACTTTCGCGCAAGGCTTCCTGGGCGAGTACGTGCGCGGAGACATCGGTGAAATAGACGACGATGCCATGCTCGCCTTCCGGCAGGGTGACACGATGTATCTCCCAATCGTAATACTCCTTGCCGGGTCGATCGGCCCGGTCGGAGGAAAAGCCCACGCCAAAATAGGATTCACCCGTTTTTAAGGTGTGCCGGAATTGCTGCACTAATCCATCCGCCGCTTCCTTGGGCCACAGAATATGAATGACCTCCACCCAATCGCGCCCGATCAGATCCGTTAAACCGCCGAAAACCGGCAGGGCCTTGGGATTGATATGGCGGAAACGCAACTGGTGATCGAGCAGATAGATGCCGACGGGGGACTGGTTGATGACGGTGGAAAACTGGGCATGACTCGCTTTCAGCGCGGCTTCCGTTTTGCGGCGTTCAGTGATATCGCGAAAGCTCCAGACCCGGCCGACATTGCGTTCACCGATGCGCTGGATCTTGGAGTAGCGCTCAATGATCCGGCCATCCAGCATTTCCAGCACATCGAATGTTTCCGGCGGCCACGTGGTGTAGATGTCCTGGACGCGGGCCATGAACTTTTCGGGATCCTTGAGCTGGCGGGTGACCGTGGCCCGCAATTCCGCCTGCCTTTCGAACGGCAGCAATTCCCGGTTGATGCCCAAGATCTGCAGGGCCTTCTCATTGTAATCCGTGACCCGGCCCTGCTCATCCCCCACCATGATGCCGTCCGTGGTGGATTCCAAGGTCGCGCGCATCAAGGAGAGCGAGTGCGCCAGTTCATCGATTTTCGTGGGCAACGCCTCCTCGGTCTGATGAATGGGCGGCTGTGGCGCAGTGGTATCCTGCTGCGCCGCCGATCGAAGTTGTTTTTCCTCCGCTGGCTCTTTCACTATCTTTCTCCCAGAAATCTGCCTGCGAACGCACTCCCGGACCTGCCTACCACCTGAATCAAACAGAACGAAATGCTTCCAGCAGGTGTCGTTGGAATGGTCATTGGTTTGCCACGGTGAAAATCCGTCGTTAGTATAAGCCGCTTATCGACTTATGCAAGTTTGAGGGCATTCGTTCCATGGTGGATGAAGTGGGCTGCCGGGAGGGTTTTTCGACTGCTTAATACACCAGCAACTCGATCAGCTTCTGCCCGGTGGCGGTCAGTTCCCATTGCGCGCCTTTTTTGGCGACGAGTTTACGGCAGGGATGCTTCGCCTGTTCGGCGGCGTTCACGCTGAGGAGCTGGATGCGCGCCTTCCCGGGAATCTCCAGTTCCGAGCGGGGGATGAGCTGGAAGGGCAGGCCGTTGTAGTTCAAGGCGATCTCATACCCGGCGATGCCGTTCTTCTCCGCGATGGGATTGCGGCGGACGAGACGGATATAGCGCGCCAGCCAGGGGAACTTGGTATCCCGGACCATGATACGGCATAGTTCCGTCTGGTTGCGCACGTAGTTCAGCAGGCTGTAGCGGGAACCGTCTTTTTGCTGGCCCTTGAATACTTCCAGAGGGTCGATGGCGATGAGGTTCTGGCCGTTCCAATCGCCGTGATCATTGCGCTGGCCGGGCAGATAAGATTTGTGCCATTGGGAGAAGCGGTCATTGACGAGAAAATTCAGTTCAAAGTGGAGATGAGCGCGGTCCTTGGTGATGGCCTGACGCGTGTTGGCGGTCCGGCCCAAGACACCGATCACTTCCCGGGCCTTTACGGGCACGCCGATCTTCAAGTCACTGCGGATGGAATTGAGATGGGCGTAAAGGGAGTAAACTTCGAGTCCCTCAATGGTGTGCTTGAGGATGATGTAGTTGCCGTAGTTGGAAAGGGCGATCTTGCGGTTGAGATAAGCGACGGTGCCATCGGCGGCGGCCCAGACCTGGTCAGTGGGTTCGCCTTTCTTGTCCCGGCTCACGGGCAGGATGTCGATGCCTTCATGCATCTGCCAGCCTTCGGACCGCACACAGCCGAAGGTGCCGCTCCGCCAGTCCCGGCCGGGAGTGGGGGCAAAATATTTCGTGGCGCCTTCGGGATCATAGATGGCCCGATTGGGCGAGGGCAGGACGAAAGGCTGCGCGAGCAGTTCCGCCGGGAGCAAAGTGAGGAGCAGGAGGAGAGCGGTTTTTACGGCTAAAGACATGCGGCAGATCAAGATGAGTGAGTTACGACGTTCACCAAGCCCGTTCATTTGTCATCAATGTCTTTGATCAGGTTTTTGCTCTTCACCTCTTTGATGACATTGTTCAAGCCTAGGGCGATGCGCTCGGCCTCTTCACGGGTGGCATCGGGGCTGAAGCGCAGGACGCCATTCTTGATGGGATCTCCGATGTATGGGGCAGCGAGCCAGCGCAGCTTGTCCGGTCCATCGCCAAAGAGGGAGGCGATGACCATTTGGCGGCCCTTATAGGCGGTGGTCTGGTTTTCCAGCAGCCAGGTACCCCGGCGGTTGAATTCCAGCTTCAGGGCAAAACCGCCGATGTCATCCTCGACGGACGCCTTGGCCAGATTTCCTTCATCCAGAAAGGGTTCCTTGTGGACGTTCAACTTGATAGGTCTAGCCCGGTAGATACTGACGACGGCCGTGCGGTCGCTACCATCAGGTTCTTCTTGGAGGAATACGCGCAGGAAGCTCTTTTCCTTGCCCTTCTTGTCCAGCACCACCTGCTGTTTCTTGGGAGTTTTGTCGGCCGAGGCACAGGAGGTCAAAACGAGGGCCAAAGCCAGCGCCAAATAGATGTTGATACGTTTCATACGAATGAGCATAGTCTCGCCCTACAAATTCAGAACCGAATTAAAGATATGGGCAAACAGTATAACAAGACGATTAAACGGAAAAGAAGAGTTGCTTACGTGAAACGCCGCGCCGACAACGCCAAAGCGAAGTTCGGCAGCAAGAAGGCCTAAGCCCAGCTTTTTCCAGTCCAGCCACCACAAGTGATTGTGGTGGCTGTTTCCGTTTTATCCCGCCCGTAGATGTCCGCTTTTCTTAACCTGGCGGTCACCTGTTCGTAACCTGCGGGTGCGAGCTTGCTGGTGACCGCTTATGAAAAAGGTCATCATCCTAACCGCCGGTTTCGGCGAGGGCCACAACGCGGCGGCCCGAAATATCCGCGACGCACTGGAGCACATCTCCGATGAGGTGAAGGTGGAGGTCCTCGATCTCTTCGAGACCAGCTACGGCTCCATCAATGAACTGGTGAAGAAAGCCTATCTCGGGCTGGTGCAGTACGCACCGGGGGTCTGGGGCGGCATCTACAACATGCTGGACAACTCGGCGTTGCTGAACCGCAACCTCGGGGGCTTCGGTCGTCTACGCGATGCGCTGGGCGACATCCTGCACGAGACGCAACCGGATTGCGTGGTATCTACATACCCGGTTTATTCTCACGTCATCCAGGAGTTGTTCAAGGACCACTCCCAGCGCAGCTTCCGTTTCATCACCGTCGTGACGGATTCCATCTCGGTGAACGCTGCTTGGTTCCGCGCTCCGAGCGATCTCTTCTTTGTGCCGAATGAACAGACGGCGGAAGTGATGATTGCCGGAGGTGTTCCCGCCGGGCAGATCAAGTCCATGGGTTTCCCCGTGAGCTATCTCTTCGCCGAGCCGATGAAAGAAGTCTTGGATAAGCCAGAAGCAGCGAAGCTTCGGCGCATCCTCTACCTCATCAACACGGGTAAGAAGAAGGCTGGCAAGGCGCTGGATCGCCTGCTCGAAATGCCGGATGTCCATGTCACGGTCACGGCTGGTCGCGATGCGGAACTGAAAGAAAAGCTGCTGGAGCGTACGGCGGAACACAAAGACCGCGTGGAGATCCTTGGCTGGACGAACAACATGCCTGCACTCATGCGGCAGAGCCACCTCATCATCGGCAAGGCCGGTGGTGCGACGGTGCAAGAAGCGATTGCAGCGAAGACCCCCATGATCGTCAATCAGGTGATTCCCGGCCAGGAAGAGGGGAATGCACGCTTGATTGAAGAGGCTGGTTTTGGCGCTGTAGCGGAGAAGAACAAGGAA
>JAJNBN010000129.1 GCA_021156225.1 Verrucomicrobiota bacterium
TCTTGCCCGTTCGGTGTTTCATCCGGGGCGTTTTGACTGGTCGGGCACAACCCGTGGAGCGGGCAATCTGACGTCGTCAGAACGAAGATTTTTGTAACATGCCAAAGCGCACAGACATCCATTCGGTTCTTATCATCGGCGCGGGTCCGATCATCATCGGCCAGGCGTGCGAGTTTGACTACTCCGGCACCCAGGCCTGCAAAGCCCTGCGCGAGGAAGGCTACCGCGTCATCCTCGTGAACTCCAACCCCGCCACGATCATGACGGACCCGGAGTTCGCCGACCGCACGTATATCGAACCGATTACGCCAGAGGCGGTTGAGAAGATCATCGTACGCGAGCTGGACGAGCTGAAACGCCTCGGTGCCACGGGCAAATTGGTGCTGCTCCCCACGCTCGGCGGCCAGACGGCACTGAACACGGCCATGTCCTTGCATCGCAAGGGCATCCTCGAGAAATACGGCATCGAGATGATCGGCGCGAAGGCCGAGGCCATCACGAAGGGCGAAGACCGCCAGATTTTCAAAGACCTGATGCTCGAGATCGGTCTGGATGTGCCCATCTCCGGCACGTCGCATAACATGACGGAAGCCTGGGCGGTGGCAGAAAAGATCGGTCGCTTCCCGCTCATTATCCGGCCGGCGTTCACGCTGGGTGGCACGGGTGGCGGCATCGCTTACAACCGCGATGAGTTTGAAGAGATCGCCAAGCGCGGCATGGACCTCTCCCCCGTCAGCGAAGTCCTCATCGAGGAATCGTTGCTCGGCTGGAAGGAATACGAGATGGAAGTGATGCGCGACAAGGCGGACAACTGCGTCATCATCTGCTCCATCGAGAACTTCGACCCCATGGGCGTCCACACGGGCGACTCCATCACCGTCGCTCCCATCCAGACGCTGACGGACAAGGAATACCAGATCATGCGCGACGCGTCGTTCGCTGTGATCCGCGCTGTGGGTGTGGAGACAGGCGGTTCGAACATCCAGTTCTCCGTGGACCCGCAGACGGGCCGCATGATCGTCATCGAGATGAACCCGCGCGTGAGCCGCAGTTCCGCGCTGGCCTCGAAGGCGACGGGCTTCCCCATCGCCAAGATTGCCGCGAAGCTGGCCGTGGGCTACCTGCTGGACGAGATCAAGAACGACATCACGCGCGAAACTCCGGCGAGCTTCGAGCCGACAATCGATTACGTCGTCACGAAGATTCCGCGCTTTGCCTTCGAGAAGTTCCCGCAAGCGGACGCCACCCTCACCACCCAGATGAAGTCCGTGGGCGAGGCCATGGCCATCGGCCGCACGTTCAAGGAATCCCTGCAAAAGTGCCTGCGCTCTCTGGAGATCGGCCGCAGCGGTCTGGGCGCGGATGGCAAAGCCTGGCGCATCGGCACCGAAGTGTATGGTGACCGCGAGATTCTGCCCCGAGACGTCATCAGCCGTAAGCTGAGCGTGCCGAACGCGGAACGCATCTTCTACATCCGCCACGCCATGCGCGCCGGCATGACCGTGGGCGACATCTTCAACCTGACGAAGATCGATCCCTGGTTCCTCACACAGATCCGCGAGATCGTGGATGTGGAGGAAGATCTGGCGGCGAGTGTGGCGTAAGACACTAACGGTTCCGAATATTTCAAGCAGCGGCGGTCAAATGACCGCCGCTTTTTTATTGCACTCAAAATTCATTGATCCGTCCGACAGCATAACAGGAGCGCGGCTTTTAAGCCGCTTCAACATCCGCAAGCCGAGCGGCGTAAAAACGCCTGCAAGTATCCGAAAACCCAATCCTTTTCTTGGTTGGTTCTAATATTTCACATCCCGTGTTAGTTCAAACGTTGAAGCGGCTTAAAAGCCGCGCTCCATCTCTCATTCGTTCGTCTCTACCCATCTTGACCGCCTCCCTCTATTTGCGTCACACTCCCTCCATGAACTCCCCGTCCTCCGGCATCTCCCGCCGCGCCTTCGCGAAGACCACCCTTGCCGCTGCCACCACCGCGCTGATCGCCGCGCCAGCCTTCGTCCGCGGACAGAATCTCAACAGCAAACTGAACATCGCCATCATTGGCGCCGGTGGACGCGGTCGCGCCAGCATCGCGGGCTGCGCGGGGGAGAACATCGTGGCCTTGTGCGATGTGAATGAGGTGAACTTGGACGCCGCCGCCAAACAATATCCCAACGCACGCAAGATCGATGACTTCCGCAAGCTCTTCGATCATGCGAAAGAGTTTGATGCCGTGACCGTCGCCACCTGTGAACACACGCACGCACTCGCCACCATGATGGCGCTGAAGGCGGGCAAGCATGTGTATTGCGAGAAGCCGCTGACGCATAACATCTGGGAAGCGCGCCTTGTTCGTGAAACCGCCGCGAAAGCGGGTGTCGCCACGCAGATGGGCAACCAGATGCATTCCTCGCCCAATATGCGCCGCGTGGTGGAGCTGATCCATGCGGGGGCCATCGGGCCGGTCACAGAATCGCATACGTGGGTCTCGCGCGCGTGGGGTTTGCAGAGCAAGGAGGCGTCCGAGAAGAACCAGGATCGCGTGTATGTAAAGGATCGGCCGCAGGAAACGATGGATCTGCCGAAGGGGTTGAACTGGGAACTTTGGCTTGGCCCCGCCCAAGATCGTCCTTACCACGAAGTCTATTTTCCGGGACCGAAATGGTATCGCTGGTGGGATTTCGGCAACGGCACGATGAGTGACCTCGGCTCGCATTGGAATGACTTCGCCTTCTGGGCGTTGAAGCTCCAAGCGCCCTTGACCATCGAGGCGTTTCATCCGGAGACCGCGCATCCGGAAATCGCCCCGGCCTCACTCACCGTGGCCTATGAATACGGCGCGCGGGGTGACATGCCGCCGGTGAAGTGCATGTGGTATCAGGGTGAGGACAAGCCGATGATCTGGAAGGAGAACAAAATTCCTCAGTGGCAGAACGGGGTGTTGTTCATCGGGCGCAAGGGCATGTTGCTGGCGGATTACAGCAAACACGTGCTGCTGCCGGAAAAAGACTTCGAAGGTTTCCAACGCCCACCACAAGTCTTCCCCAGTCCAGCCACACATCACGCCGAGTGGCTCGATGCCTGCAAAGGCGGCCCGAAGGCGTTGTCGAATTTTGACTACGCCGGCTGGCTCACCGAGGCAAATCATCTCGGTAACGTAGCTTATCGCGTCGGCCGCAAACTCCACTGGGACGCCGCCGCCATGCGCGACTGGTCCGTGCCGGAGGCGGACAAATTCATCACCCGCGAATATCGTAAAGGCTGGCGCTTGGTGTGATTACTTAGCTCATCGCCCGTAGATTTCCTGCCATATAACTTGGTAGTCAGAGCCATGGACCGATAGACGCTCGATTGGCAAATTGTTCCATATAATATTCTGTTAACCGAGCGAGCAACATCATGAGCGACGTTTCCGATCCATTTCGTGAGGCCCGGCAAAAAGACGCCGTTTTGAAATGCCCCTTCCAGGGAGAGAATCTCCCCATGATCCTGCGCCATGCGGATGTGCGTAGCGCTGCGAAGGATTGGCAGACGTACAGCTCGGATGCTCCTTTCCGCGTGCCCATCCCTTCCGAAGAAACGGTGCGCAAGGTGCGCCAGTTGCCCCTCGAGGTCGATCCGCCCGAGCATGCGGACTATCGTGCAGTGGTTGAGCCGTTCTTCCAACGCCCCAAGGACCCGGCCTTCATCGCGAAAGTGGACGCATTGATCAACCGCATGCTGGACGAGGCGTTGAGCAAAGATTCGTTTGAGGTGATCCATGATTTTGCCATCCCGCTGCAATCCCGCGCGCTCACCTATCTGTTGAACGTGCCCGAGACCGAGGCGGAGATATGGATCGGGTGGGGCGTGCATGTCTTCCGCGTGGCCGGTGGCGGCTTGAGCAATGAGACGGGGCTGGACAAATACCTACGCGAGAAATTCGAGCAGGTCGCCAATAATCCCGGCGACGATTTTTTTAGCGCCATGACCAAGGCGACTTTCCAAGGCCGCCCGCTCACCCGTGAAGAGATGCTCGGCTATGCGAACATCGCGTTTGCCGGAGGTCGTGACACCATCATCCACACCATCTCCTGCGCGCTCGGTCATCTCGCGAAACATCCCGAAGCCCTCGCGTTCCTGCGCGAAGACCCCGCCCGGGTCGTCCATGCCAGCGAAGAGTTTTTCCGCGTCTTCATGCCCCTCACGCACATCGGCCGCGTCTGCCCGGAAGAGACGAATGTTCATGGCGTCACCGTGCCCGCGAATGGCCGCGTTGCCCTATGCTGGGCTTCTGCGAATTTCGATGAAAAAGCCTTCGATAAACCGCATGAAATCCGGTTAGACCGCAAGCCCAACCCGCACCTCTCCTTCGGTTTCGGCAACCATCTGTGCCTCGGCGCACCTCATGCGCGCCTCATCCTGCGCACCTTGCTCCGCCTCTGTGCTGAACGTGTGGAGAACATCACCATCCTCTCCGCCCAAGACCGCGTAGAACACGAACCCGCCTACGAACGCACCCTAGGCTACGATTCCTTAACCGTAAAACTAACACCACGCGCTACGAATTGAAAACGCGCCAGGAGCGCGGCTTTTAAGCCGCCTAAATGTCCATCGGCCCTGATGTGCTGAAAAAATTTGCTAATCGAATCGAGAACAGTCTTTTCCTGGATATCGGCAGTTTTCAAACGCTGTGTTAGTTCTCGCGTCTAGGCGGCCTGAAGGCCGCGCTCCTTTCGCCTCACAACATCTTCCGCAGTGATGTGTCCTTAGGCCCGCTTCAAAATCTTCTTCACCACCCGGCAAGGCTTGTTGTCGGTGAGCCGTTGTTCCTGGCCATTGCTATGGAAAATCATCTTCTGATGATCCATGCCGAAGAGATGGAGCAGGGTGGCGTGGTAATCTTGCGGACTCACCTTGTCGATGACGGCTTTGTGACCGAATTCATCCGTGGCGCCATAGACGGTACCACCTTTGATGCCCCCACCCGCCAGCCACGTAGAGAAGCCTTGGCCGTTATGATCGCGCCCCGCCTTCTCCGCCGCACCGTGATTCTCCGTGACCGGCAAGCGCCCGATCTCCCCGCCCCAATGCACGATCGTGGTATCCAGCAACCCGCGCGCCTTCAAATCTTTCACCAACGCCGCCGTCGGCTGATCCGTCTTCTGGCAGCAGGACACGAGACCTTTCGTGATGCTCTCATGATTGTCCCAGATCTGTCCCGCGATGAAGAGCTGCACAAAGCGCACGCCACGTTCCACCAATCGCCGTGCTAACAGACAGCGCGTGCCATACTCGCGCGTCACCGGATTATCGAGACCGTAAAGCTTCTTCGTCGCCTCACTCTCGCCGGAAAAATCGAGCGCTTCCTTCGCCGCCGTCTGCATGCGCGCTGCCAGTTCATAACTCGCGATGCGGGCTTCGAGGTCCGCTTCACCCGGATGCCGCTTCAGATGCAAGCGATTGAGGTTCTCCAGGAACGTCAGGTTCTGATCCTGCAACGAGCCCTTCAATTCCGGCGGCGGATCGAGATTCAAAATACGCGGCTCCGTCGGACGCACCACCGTGCCTTGATAGATCGGCGGCATCCAGCCATTGGACCAATTCCGCACCCCATCCACCGGCAAACCACCGGGATCGGTGAGCACCAGATACGCCGGCAAATCCTGGCTGACCGAGCCCAGCCCATACGTGAGCCACGAGCCCAGCGCCGGACGCCCCGGCTGCGCTCGTCCTGTGTTCATCGACCAGATGGACGGTTCATGCCCATTGATATCCGTGTGCATGGACCGGATGACACACGCGTCATCGACAATCTCCGCGAAGTGCGGGAGTAATTCGGAAACCTCCGTCCCGCTCTGCCCGCATTTCTTGAATTTCCACGGACTGCCCAGCAGCTTCTTGCTCGCCCGGTTCACGAAGCTGAACGTCACTTCACCCGCGTAATCTTCGCCGCTGCGTTTCGTCAGTTCTGGCTTCGGATCGAGCAAGTCCATGTGGCTCGGGCCACCGTGCATGAACAAAGAAATCATCGCCTTCGCCTGGGGCGGAAAGTCCGGCTGGCGCGGTTTCAGATCGAAGCTCGTACGATTGCCGATCACCTTCTCTGGCGCGCCGAGCAAACGCTCCTGCTGCATCATCCACGCCAGCGCGACTCCGCCGATGCCCATGGCATTGCGGGCGAGAAATCGGCGACGGCTATAAGGCTCAAACGGGTTCATGGCGTGCTTGTCATTAATCAATATACAGGAATTCGTTGGCGCTCAGCAATGCCTGACACAGGCTCGTCAAAGCGCGTCGGCTGGCGACTACGGGTCTGAACGGCCCCGAGAAATCCGCCTGCGCGGACCATTCACGGGTGCCCTTCGTGGGATTCACCGGAACGATTGCCGGTGCCCAGTTGAACGAATCAGCATTCTCATCCCGCTGACAATCCACCCCGAAATCCAACACATCGCCGCGTTTCACCTCGATGCGCGCCACCGTTGTTTCCGCATGGCGATTATGCACGATCCATTCGCCTTGCGACCCCAGACGGCTGTGCAAGACCCATGCGCGCACGCCATCCCCTGCCGATGAGCCATGTGCCAAAATCCCGCTGACCGTTATAGCCCCATCCATGGGTGAAACCCATCGGCGCACCGGTGAGAATGCAGTCGTTCCGGGATGACCGCCACCAGCGTTCAGAAACGCCCAGCCGATTTTTTCGTCCGGCAGCTTCGTCCCGCCTTGCCACGCATTGCCGCTCCATTGCGGAAAGGGCGTGAAACTCTTCAGTACACGATTCGTGGCGTCGTAGTCACCAAAACCATACTGCCACGGATGCTCCTCCAGATGGCGCCGCTCCACCTCCATTTTCTGTTCAGAGAGCAAACCGACTGCCATGCGTTTCTCTTCCGTCCCCGGACTGCGACCAAACGCGATCTGCCACGCCCGCTCCACTTGCTTCGCCGGATCATCACCCGCTTCACGTTTAAGTCGGTCAGCGAACAAGCCCGCCTGTTTGATGATGAAATCGCTGTTCATCAACATCAGCGATTGCGGCGCGACGGTGGACGAATTGCGCTTCTCACAATTGACCACCATCACCGGCGCATCGAACACATTCAACATCGCCACCGGCTGGCTGCGCCGGACCTGTATATACACACTGCGCCGATACTCCTCGTCCCCTAGGGCGATCTCCTTGCCCGGAGTGTTTGATTCCGCCTTATTGTCGATGCCCACCACGATCTGCCCCACCGCATCTTCCTTCACCGGCACCGGCTTGCCGAACATCTTGGGATTCAGCACGCCGCTCGCCGCCAGCACACTGTCCCGCAGCGCTTCTGCATCCAGCCGCAGCACCGGCTTGCGCCAATACAGACGATTGTCCGGGTCGATCACCGCCTTCTTCGCATCACGCGCTGAAGATTGCCGGTAAGCCGTGGAGAGCATGATGGTCCGGTGCAACCACTTCACGCTCCAGTTCTGTTTGCGGAACTCCGCCGCCAGCCAATCAAGCAATTCCGGATGCGAAGGCTTTTCACCCGTGAAACCAAAGTCTGCCGGTGTGTTGACCAAGCCACGCCCGAAATGATGCAACCAGACACGATTCACGAATACGCGCGCAACGAGTGGGTGCTGCTCGCTAGTCAACCACTGCGCATAAGCCAAACGACGACCCGTCGTCGGCAGGGCTGCGTTTTTCTCCGGGATTTCCGTGTAGCCAGTGGTGGGCCGAAGGATGCCCAGTTCGCCGGGCTTGATCGCCTGCTTGGGCTGCTGATGCTCGCCGCGATGGAACAGATACGTGACGGGAGCCTGGCCCGGCACCTCGGTCAGCGTCTGCACGAAATCTTCCACCGGCTTCTTGGCGCGGATGGCCGCAATCTTTGGGTCATACGCTTTGATCTCATCCCCCGCCTTCTGGTTGTATTGATACAGCACGCCCGGCGAGATGTTCACGCTGGGATTGCTCTTGAGCAGTTGCTTCTCTTCCTCCGTGCGCTTGGCCGCAGGTGTATCGAGTGCTGCCCGCAGTTGCTTCCGTTGTTCCTCCGGAAACTTCTCCAGCTCCTTCACCAACGCTTCATCGATATAAGTCTTCTGCTTTGCATCACGTTCTGCCACGAGCGCCTGCGCTTCCTTCTCCACTTCCGCTGCCTTCGCGCGATCTTCTGCGGTATAGAGGGAAACGAGA
>JAJNBN010000130.1 GCA_021156225.1 Verrucomicrobiota bacterium
AGGATGGTGGCGACGGAGGCAGCGCCACAGGTGGAGGGTGTGCTTTGCAGACAGAAGGCGTCATCCCATCTGTCGTTCAAGGTGTCAGCGGGAATGGGGCGGATAAAGGGTTTCAGGATGGGGACGATGGCGAAGGCAGCGACGCCGAACAGGGGGAGGATCAAGAGTTTGCGCGGAAGGAGGGAGGCGATGAAGCCGCCGGCAAGGCCGAGCGGGAGCAAGAGCAGCTCGGTGCCGCGCCACGAACGGAACTCGTAATACGAGGCGGTCTCGGGAAGCAGGTGCGTGTAGTAAAAGGCGAAGCTGGCACCGGGAAGGGCGACGATGCTGGCGATGAGGGCGAACAATATTTTCTTCCGCTGCGGCAGTTGCGCAGAGAAGCGATGAGTGAGGAAGAACAGGGCCAACGCTCCGGCTGCGCAAAGGGTACCGATCCAGTTTGGGTTCATGGGCAAAGCGGGAAGGGAGAGAGGGCCTTCATTAGGGAAAGCTAGCCCGGATGGAAGATGACGTCAAAGGGAAGGAGGTTCGTCCGCCCTGTTGGGGCGGTTGATCTTTTGAGGATTACCCACGGGTTCCCGGTGGTCACCCGCGGCTACTTACGCTGGCCCCTCCGGGGCGAGGAAATTCGCGAGGTGTGATTTAGACTTGGGTGAAGGTGAGTCGGGCGGCGGTGCCTTCTACCAAGAGAGTGAAGGCGACGACGGGTTGGCCATCGTGAGCGAGCAGACGGACACCAGCTTCCGCTATCAGTTTGTGCAGTTCGGTTTCGGAAGGTTTTGAAGGCGGGGGCGGGATAGATGGAGCATTCAACCCAAGGAAAGTCTGCAAACGTCTGCTCAAGGAAGGCGAGGGTGGACTCGCCCTGTTTGAGTTCCCAAAGGCCGACATCGGTTTCGTCGGTGGAAAGAGGCAGACTCATTTTGGCAGAGGGTTATGGAATCATGACCAGATTAACGGGACCGGTGTGTGCAAAGACTTGCTGCAATAGTTGGGAGATGATTGCGGCTGCTTTCGGAGCTGAGACGGGCAAGGGGTAGCCGATCAGCGAATGGCCGATTATCAGCGAGGAGATTTCCCGAGAGTTGAAAAATGAGTGAACGGCGGGCTTCAGAGAGATTTCCGAAGGAGCGAAAGCAAAGAACGCCAATGATGAGTCGGGCCGGTTTAGCAGATTGATGACGGCTTTTTGAGGCACGAGAATGGCCATGCCCTTCAATTCATAGAAGCGGTGCAACGGAGCTTCGAAGTAGCTCGCGTCGGTGCCGGGCAGTAAAAGTTGTCGGCTAGGTGAGGAAGCAGGTGTTTTCAAGACATCGATCAAGTCCTTACAGCCGAGCGGGAGATCGATGCCGCGCTGGTGGGGATTGACGAACGGGTTCATGGTTTGAGGGAAGTTAAGCTGATGGGAGGTGGTTGGCAATTGGGGGTTTTCAGGGGGAAGTTCTTTCGCCCCGGATGGGGCTTGAGGTGATGGGGCGGGGGTTACCCACCGTTGAAAAACGGTGGGCTATTTTCGGGAAGTCCCTGGACGGGACTGGAAGAGATGAAGGCGAGGGTGCATGTGGGCAGAGCCTCCTTCGTCGGCTGGGGTGAGGGTCCGCCTTCTTACGGCGGCTGCTGCATTGGCGTTCTGGAAGCTGGCGTTGCTTAGGTGAGTTGCTGTGGCCGAGGACGGCCACGCTTCAAGGGCGGGTCAGGCTTGGACCCAGTGGGCACCGTCGGACCATTTGATGCGTTTGCCGTTTTCGATGAGCTGGCCGGTCATGCCGATGCCCCAGCCTTCGCCTTTGATGATCTTGAAGGTGTCGGAGCTGATGAATTGGCCGGTGGCGAGGGTGCCGGTTTCGTTGACGAGGAGGAGGACGGGGCCTTGTTGGAAAATGGCACAGGGCTGGTCGGAAAATTTCCAACTGCCGGGAATGGTGCGAGGGCGCAGCTTGGAGGTCTTGGTTTCGAGAGCGAGCGCTTCGGTGGAGAGGAAGGCGCCAGCGGCGAGGGCGACAGTCTTGAGGGCGGTGCGACGGTTTTGGTGGTTCATAGATGTTAGTGTTAGACGGGTGTCAGCGGGTTTAGCTCCAAGGCTTGGTGCGAGAAGTTTGAACGGGTGGGGGAGGAGTTTAAAGGAATTAGTTTTTGGGTCGGGATGGGGGGCGGGTGAGGAAAGGATGGTGACTGGGTTGCGGTGGACGATCACTGGCTGCTTTGGTCCAAAGGAGGGAATTGGTAGAAAACCTCGGCACTTATGTACATGTGCCGAGGTGGATTCACATGGGTGGGCAAGGGAGGGGGTGGTTACGGGGAGAGGCCGCAGACTGCGGACGAGAAGTCGGAACGGGTCCAGGGGGCGTCGTGCTACCGACCGGCTCGGCTAATTCAATCACACTCCTAAAATGGGGAGGAATCTGGTTTTTCGAGTTGGGAAAAATGCATCTGAAGGGGTGTTTATGGTGTAAGTGCTTGGAGATTAATTGGTTTCAATGTGAAAATAAAAGTTATTCACAGTATTCACTAGGACAGCGGATGTCCTACACCCCCCTTTATAGTGGGAGGCATGAAGATCGAAATAGAGAGGAAGAAAGGGGAGGGTCTGCAGAAGCGGAGGAAAGATGTTTTCGTGCGGCAAACGGATTGCCAAACGGGACGTTTCCCTATATCCATGCGGCCCATGAAACGACTTCTCCCGACAGTAGGTGCCGCGTTGCTGGCCATCGCGCTGGTGGTCCAGGCCGAGCCGCAAGATGAGCTTTATGCGACATATTACGGAATGATGCAGGATGCCGAGACGTTGCAGGCTAAGGGGGAAGAGGCGGCAGCGTTGATCCGCTACCGCGAGGTGCAGGAGGGATTGCAGAAGTTGAACTCGGCGTATCCGAGCTACAACCCGACGATGGTGAAATTCCGCCTGGAGTATGTGACGCAGAAGATCGCGCCGCTAGCGGTGAAGTATCCGAATGTCAAAGCACTGCCGAAACCCGCCGTGACGACGCCGAAGCCGATGCCGGCCAAGGAGCATGTGCCCGCGCCGGTGGTGGAGCCTTCGTTCACGGATTCTGAGATCACGCGGTTGCACGATCAATTGATCAGCTTGCAGACGGAGAAGATCATGCTGCAGAAGCAGCTCAAGGATGCGCTCTCGGCGAAGCCGGCAGCAGTGGACCCGAAGGAGCTGGCGAAGGCGGAGGCGAGCATGCTGGAGATCCAGAAGGAGCGCGATGTGCTGAAGGCGACGCTGCAACAGGAGCAAGCCAAGGCCGCGAGGATGGTGGACCCGAAGGAAGTGACGGAGACGCGCGCGCAATTGAGCGAGGCGAGCAAGGAGCTGGCGGCCCAGAAGAAGGCGGCGACGAAATTGGCGGATGAGAACGCGAGCCTGGAGAAGCGGATCGCCTCGATGCGGGAGAGCAAGGAGTTGCCAATGCTCAAGGATGAGGTGGCGACCCTGAGGCGGCAGCTCGCGGAGGTGAACAAGACTTCCGGAAACGCGATGAAGCTGGAGACGGAGAATCGCGCGCTGGCGGCCGAGGCCTCCAAGCTGAAGGCGGAGAACAGTGCGCTGAAGGATTCCTCCAAGAAGATGGGTGACTTGGCGAAGCTGGAGACGGAGAACCGCACGCTGGCTGCGGAAGCGACGCGCTTGAAGGCGCAGAGTGAAGCTTTGGAAGAGCAGCTCAAAGCGGAGCAGAAGCGCGCGGCGAACATGGCGAAGGCGGGCGGCGGCGATGAGGCGCTGAAGAAGGAATTGACGGAGACGCAGAAGCGTCTGGCGGAGCAACAGAAGGCGGTGGAGAAAGCGCGTGAGGGTGAGGCGGTGGCCCGGGCAGTGGCCGACCGGGCGACCAGCGTGCAAGCGCAGTTGAAGGCGCAGGCCGATGAAGCGGCGAAGTTGCGCAAGGAGAATGCGAAGCTGGAAGCTTTGCTGACGGATCCGAACGGGTTGGCGCCCGCAGCAGCGGCACCGGCGATGTCATCCAAGGAGATGGCGAAGCTCGAAGCCAAGGTGCGCGATCTGGAGAAGGAACGCGACAGCCTGGAGAAGAAATTGAAGGAGGCGAGCAGCCGTTCGAATCGCCGGGATACGGACAAGACGGCGGATCAGCTCGCGGTGATGAAGGCGGAGCTGGAAGTATTGAAGGCGACGAAGACGCCATACACGAAGGAAGAGCTGGCGTTGTTCAAAGCACCGACGAGTCCGACGACGCTGGTGGCTTCGGTGGAGAACCGACCCGCGACAACGACGAACGCTGACGCTAACGCGAATGAGCTTTCGGCAGCGTCACGTAAATTGATGGCGGAAGGGGAACGCGCGGCGAATGAGAAGCGTTATGACGTGGCGGTGGAGAAGTATGAAGAGGTGCTGAAGTCGAACGGCAACCATGTGTTCACGCTCGGCCAATTGGCGGCGGTCCAGATGGAGCAGAACAAATTGTCCGCGGCGGAGAAGAACTTGGACAAGGCGTTGAGCGTGAAGAAAGACGACGCGTACAGCCTGTCGCTCAAGGGCATCATCAAGTTCCGCGAGGAGAAGTATGACGAGGCGCTGACGCTCCTGAGCCAGTCGGCAAAGATTGATCCGAACAGCGCGGATACGCAGAACTTCCTGGGCATCACGCTGAGCCAGAAGGGCCAGCGCGGCGCGGCGGAAGCGGCGCTGCGCAAGGCGATCCAGATCGCGCCGGGCAATGCGAATGCGCATCATAATCTCGCGGTGGTTTATGCGACGCAGAATCCGCCGATGACGGAACTGGCGCGCTGGCACTACCAGAAGGCGCGTGGTTACGGGCATCCGGTGAACGCGGAGCTGGAGAAGCTCCTCGCGAAGTAAAAGCGATGTTGCGGCAGGAAGTTCATGAACTCGTGATCCCGATGAAGGGACGCGGTTTCTATGACTTCACGGCGGAGGTGGAGCGGTTGGTGGCCGGGGCGAAACTGAAGACGGGCCTCGCCACCTTGCATCTGCAGCATACGTCGGCATCACTCCTGATACAGGAGAATGCGGATCCGGAGGTGCGGCGAGATCTGGAACGGTTTTTCGCGCGGATTTGCCCGGATGGCGATGCGCTGTTCCGGCACACGTGCGAGGGGCCGGATGATATGCCGGCGCATGTGCGGACGGCGCTCACGGCGGTGAACCTGAGCATCCCGATCCAGGGCGGTTCACTGGTGCTGGGGACGTGGCAGGGGATTTACCTGTGGGAGCATCGGACGCACCCACACCGGCGGACGGTGGTGGCGCATCTGCTGGGTGAGTAGATCAGAGCGTCGACGGTGAGACGCCGATGGCGACGATGCTGCAGGCCTGGACGACCTTGAGGCCGAGGCGTTCGGCTTCCGCGAGGACTTCGTCGGATTCGGTGCCGGGGTTGAGCCAGAGTTCGTCGCAACCTTTTTTGGCGATGTCAGGCAGGACTTTCAGGACGACGGGCGGGGGCAGATAGACGGTGACCATCTGCGGGCGCACGGGGACATCGAGAATGCTGGCGAAGGTGGGCAAGCCTTCCACGGTGCTCTCCTTGGGGTTGACCGGGTAAACGCGGTGGCTCTTGAGCACGAAGGCGCGGACGGCTTTGTTGCCGAATTTTTTGCGGTCACTGGAGGCCCCGAGGATAGCTACGGTTTTCATCTCGGGAAAGTATAGTGCATATTGGGAAAGCAGCAATGGAGGACTCAATTCCCGGCCAGGCGCAAGTCGATGACTTTGATCTCTTTGACTGGATGATCAGGAGCGAAAAACAATGCGTATCGTTCCACAATCACCACTTGAATGGGACGCCCGATATGGTCTCGTTCCACGTAGTCACCGGTTTTGAAGGGATTAACTGGCAGTTCATCCAGCAACTTGGTTATGAGGCGTTTCTCCCTTGTGTTCAACGAACGCAAAGTCGGTACGACTTCTGCCGCAATGAAGACACGATAGCGGTCCATCACTTCTGCGGGTCAGATTCCAGTTCTTTTTTCCAGTCGTCCAGGGAAAGCCAGTTTTCGGAGGATTTGCTGTCTAGCCGTCGGCCCATTTCCTTGTGCCAATTGGGATCTTGAGAAAGCCGAAGATGGAGGAGGTAGGCCGCCAGCTCGTTCTGCTGTTGGATGGGCAGTCCCGCCACTTCTTTCATCAGTTCAGCCATCTTCATACTTAGAACTGTAGCAAAGCTTGCACTCCTTGGCAACGGATGGAATTGTCAGACCGATCAGCGTTTTGTAATCGACCTATGATACGTGAAGTCACAGCGCAGGATGCGGAGAAGGTTTGTGCCATCTATAACCATTACGTGCTCGGCACGACGATCACGTTTGAGGAGGAAGCGGTGTCAGCTGAGACGATGCGCAAGCGTTTTGCGGATGTGACGGCGATGTATCCGTGGTTGATCTTGGAGGACGATGGGCAGGTGCTGGGCTATGCTTATGCAAGGAAATTTCACGAGCGCGCCGCCTATCGGCATACCGCAGAGTTGGCAGTGTATTTGGCGCATGAATGCCATGGCAGGGGCGCGGGCAGCTCGTTGTATCGGGAACTGCTCGCACGCTTGAAGCCGCTAAAGGTGCATGTGGCGCTGGGTGGCATCGCGCTGCCGAATGAGAAGAGTGTGGCGCTGCACGAGAAGTTGGGGTTCAAGAAGGTGGCGCACCTGGAAGAGGTGGGCTGGAAGTTCGAGCGGTGGATCGATGTGGGGTATTGGGAGTTGAAGCTGTGAGCCGCCTATTTGCCGGGTCAGCGGATTTTCTCCAGTTCGACAAAGTTCTTCACGCGGATATCGTGGCCGACCATGCTTCGTTCGCCGGAGCGGGTGACGATACGCAAGGTGATCTTATCTAGCTGGGCGCGATCGGCAGCAAAGCTGACGGCGATGCGTCCGGAAGCGGGGCGTTCCTCTTGTAAGGTTGAGGAGACCAAGAGCTTCTCCCCATCGCTGACATCCAAATCCACGCGGCTGAAGCCTTTCAGCTCGCCTTTGGTGGCAAATTCCAGCTCGATCCTGACCACATCAGGTCCGGCGGCCTTCACCCGGATGTCCAGGCCCAGCTCTTTCGCCCGCTCCTTGGAGACATCCTCCAGCGACATCAGAGCGTAGCACCGGACGGAAGCAAATACGGCCAGAAACGCCAGAATAGAGAGGCCGAGGAACTTTCTCATACTAAGTATGACACGCGAGATGGAGGTTTCTTAGAGGAATTTGGTAGTAGCGGTGGATTGATGTGGGTTCTGGGAGTTGAAGCGGGAAGCAGATGATGGCAATTGTCAGTCAGGCGGACTGCTATTGGTTGCCGAATTTGCCAGTTGTTGGAGTTCGATCATGGCGTCCACGAATGTAGGAAAAAAGGATGGATCGTTCCAGCCAATTGGGCCTTGATCCTGAAAACGCAAGGTCGCTGTTCTGATAGCCTCATAGAATTGTGCCTGTTTGTGCAGCGGCCAGTCATTGAGATCGATGAATTGAATGGTCCGTGCGGAGTCGGTTTCATCCTCCAATTCGTTAAGCAATTCAGTGGCTTCGGGCGTCCGCCTCAACGCACCGCAAATGCCATCAAGCGCCGCTCGATAGACCCAACCCGCTTTGCCCCAGAAAACTCCGTTGGGAAATTTTATGCCGCCGCTCATGTTTCGTTTCTTTGGTTTTACGGGCTACATCGCCAAGTAGCTATCCAAGCAGAGCTTCATAGACGCCGAAAACTCTCTGTTTGTATTGCCGCCCCGGGTCGAGGTTTACCTGATTATGTTTGAGCATCTGCCCGTCCTCTTCGAGAAATAATTCCGTGCCGCGCGGGAACTCTTGTCCCTTGATCACTGAAGAAGAGGCGAGAACCGCCGTGCTCAAACTGCCTGAGGGATAGAGCCAGACACGAAACTGTGCCGAGCAGGGGAAACCGTCCACAGTTTGGTCTTCGTTCAATTGGTGGGAGTATTCTAATAAAAGTCCTTTTTCATCCAAGGTAACCCGTTCTCCTGCTGGCACGCTGATGTCCCGGAACTTTAAGCTGCTGCTCAAAGCAGCGTTGAGCACTGTGCCGGTCTCATACAAGTACACGATGCCGGGAGCGCAGCAAATGCCACTGATGATTACCTCACGGGACAGCGAAGCCACGCGCAAGCGGCCGCTTGGGGAAAACACCACGTCACGTCCGCCTGCGCACGGCAAGCCTTGGATGATACTGTCGTGCGCCAGCACTGCGTCGTGGACTGAACCATCTGGAAAGGTTTCAAGGTCCTCATTGAGGTATTCGATGCCGTTTGAATCATGCATGCTTTAAGCTATTCCTCTATACGAACTACTTTAAAAACTCTTCGATAATTGAAAATGAAAGCTGAACGGTGGGTTTTTCAGGTTGGAGAATAGGTAGAAATTCATCGTCAAAAAGTTTTTTCGTATTGCTTAACACATCGTCCGTCATGATGAGGCAGAAAACTCCATGCTCTTTGAAGTATGCCCGATGCTTCTTCATCTCCTTCGCGAAATTATCCTTAGCCATTTCGTTAATGGTTTTCTGCGTTAGTCCTCCTATCTTTTTCAAGTATCCATGAGTAGACCAAGGGGAGAGTTCGAACCCCATCTTGTCCATTGTGTATGGATTTATTATCATGAAATCCAAACGATACTCATGCTTTTTTGCTAGGCCCGCATACCGAAATTCCGGAATCATCAACGGAACAGATTCAGGATCTGAGCTTGATCTTACGAAATCGCAGTAATGTCCCGCGATGGCGTATTCATATGGCGATCCAGAGTATCGGACCAATGTGTCTTGGAAAAAAGTCAAATACTGATTGACGTTTGAAAATGGGAAGACACTATTTTTATTAGGTATTACCAAGCCAGTGTGCAATACGTGTCCTAT
>JAJNBN010000131.1 GCA_021156225.1 Verrucomicrobiota bacterium
CATCAGCCAACTGGCGCTGGCATACGGGAAATATCTTCGACCACCCGCCGACGCGATCCGCCATCAACAGCATCTCCATGACACGAGGCGGAAGCAGTCGCGGCACCAGTCCCACCGCTTCCCGCCAGGTGGCACCGCGCTCGATCCAAGCAGCCAGCAAATGAAACCGTACACTCACTGAGTTATCGCAACATGCCGCCGCCGACTTGATCGTCTCCTCTGGCGTCACGTTCCGGCGGATGCCTGAATCCACGATGTTCAGGAAAATCATCGCCCGCTCCAGTCGTCTCCTGGGCAGGCTGAACAAGAAATAAAGACTGTAGCCAGCTCCAAAGATCATCACTCCGATCAGGAGAATCAATAGCGTTCCAAAAATAGCACCAAGCAAACCCTCCACGACCGTCTCAAAGTCAACCACTGCCAGAAAAGATGCGAACTCCGTCATCCCTGATCTGACGCTCACTCCGGCTGTGTAGAGTCCGTAAGCCATGATCATGCTCCTGCATCTCCGATTTTATCCATCAACCGGATCAACGCCATAAACAGTGGCAAGAATTGCAGCACGATGATGCCTGCCAAAAACAAAACCGATATCGGCAAGGCGGCAAAGAGCAGCGTGTCATTCCGATAGGCACTTCTCTCGGCATAAAATTTGGCGGTTTGGGCAAAGCCATCCGCCATATCCTCACCGGATTGCCGGACCATCCAGCGGAACATCGGCGGAATGCTCCCATTTCGCAAAGGCCGTTCCGGGATGCCGCCCTGGCCACCGCCAATCTGCGCACGCCATGCCGCCAGTTCGCTGGCTACGGGAGTTCCCTGCTCCAGCAACTCGACCGTCTGGAGAGATTCTGCCAGGGGGATGCCACTGCACATTTGCAGGTGCAACATGCCCGCCAGTTGTGACAGGCAGGTCTCCCGCAAGCCCGGCAGATACCATTGCCACCTCCGGCGCAATAAGGGAACGAACGTGAGCAGCAGAAAGAAGACCCACAACAGCGCGATCAACACTGGCACCATCCACAACACGAACGGCCGGGCACCCGGTGACAAGATCCCGCTGGACCCCACGTCGTCCAAAAAGTCTGCATTCGCCGTGGCCATGATCTGAAAGAAAAACGCCATCGTGATGGCCACCAGCAAGGAAACCGTCAGCACGATCAGTGGGTAGGTCATCATACCGCGCAACCTTCGTGTCAACGAATGTCGCTGCTCACTATAATCAGCGAAATGGATCAGCACGCCCGGCAGATCGCCACTGGCAGCACCTGCCGCCAGCATGCGCACATACATCTCCGGCAGGTCGCGCTGCTTCACCGCCTCCGCTAAAGGAATGCCTTTCGCCAGATCACCTTCCAAAGCCAGCAACTCCCCCCGCAGCTTTGAGCTTGGCATCGTCTCACACAGCTTGCGCAGGCCACCTTCCAGCGGAATGCCTGTTTTCAGCATCCCGGCCAGTTGGCGGTTGAAAAACCCCAGTTCCTCGGAATTCATAGTCCAATAACCCGTTCGGCTTCAGCTTGATTAGACAGTCCTGAGGCTACCGCCTCACGCGCCGCGGTCGCTAGCGTGCATCCAGGCTTTAAGGTTGCGAGATTTCCCCGTCGTAGTGCCTCCCGTTGAACCTCCTCCAGCGCCATCCATTCCGCCACCGGCACCCGTCCGTGATAGCCGGTATTGAAACACTCACCACAGCCCGTGCCCTGACACTTTCCGCAGAGGCGACGCAACAGCCTCTGATTCACGATCAGACTCAAACCACTCGTCAGTGCATACTGGTCATTGCTCATTTCCAACATACGATCCAATACGCCCACACAAGAACCGGCGTGCAGAGTCGAGATCACCAAATGCCCCGTCAAGGAAGCGCGGGCGACCAGGTTTGCCGTATCCGGATCACGGATTTCACCGATTACCAGCACTTGCGGATCTTGCCGCAGCAAACGTTTGCCGGCCTCGGCAAAGGTCAATCCGCGCGTATCATTCGTCTCCGTCTGCGTGATACCTGGCACAATCTGCTCCACCGGGTCTTCCACCGTGATGATGTGCCGTCCGCCTGCCGTCGCCAGATATTGCAGACACGCGTAGATCGTCGTGGTCTTGCCGCTGCCTGCCGGACCAGTCAGCAGCAGCATGCCCGATGGCTGTCTCAAGAACCGTTCAAGACGCGTGCGAAGATCGGAATTGTATCCCAAATCCTCCAGACGCAGCACTTCCGGGGCAAACAGACGTAAGACGATTTTCTCGCCGGTCACCGTCGGATAACAGGAAACCCGGATATCCGTTTTCGTGCGGCACGCTTCCTTAGGTATCCGTCCGTCCTGAGGCAGCGACTCTTGATAGGTCTTAAGTTTCGCCAGGTATTTGAGCCGTCCGCACCAACGTTTCGCCTCTTCCACAGGCAAAGTCCGAACCCGTTTCAATACTCCATCCAGACGGAAATCAATGGCAGCATTGTCGGCGAGGATATGCAGATGGATATCACTGGCTCCGGCCTTTTCTGCTTCCTGCAGCAAACCATCCACCATTTGAACCACTTCATTTTCTGACAAGGCACGTTCCAACACAGGTGCGTCTCCTTAATTGGGTGATTTGCGCTACCATTGCCCGAACGGTTGTTAGAATACAGACAAATCGCTGAAGCCTAAAAAACGAAAAAGGCGGACTGTTTCCAGTCCGCCTTCTCGAATTGATTTAAGGATCCGCTTACGCCTTGGCCGGAGCCGGAGCGGCAGCGGGCTTCTCGCCCTTCGCGGCCATTTCCTTGTCGCGGTCTTCCATCGCGGCGCGGCGGGACAGCTTCACGCGACCCTTCTCGTCGATGCCCAGGCACTTGACCCAGATCTCGTCGCCGACCTTCACGATGTCTTCCGTCTGCTTCACGCGGAAGTTCGCCAGCTCGCTGATGTGCACCAGGCCGTCTTTGCCGGGCAACACTTCCACGAAACATCCGAATTCCTTCAGCGTCACGACTTTACCGCGGTAGATCTTGCCGATCTCGATCTCAGCCGTCATGCCCGTGATCGCGTCCTTCGCGATCTGCATGCCGTCCTCGGATACGGAGTAAACGTGCACCGTGCCGTCGTCGTCGATGTTGATCTCGCAACCAGACTCTTCGACGATGCGCTTGATGTTCTTGCCACCAGGCCCGATCAGCAGACCGATCTTGTCCGGGTCGATCTTCAGCGTCGTGATGCGCGGGGCATACTTGCTGAGCGTCGCACGCGGTTCGGCCAGCGTCTGCTTCATGCTCTCGATGATGCTCAAGCGGGCGACGCGCGCCTGCTCCACCGTCTCGGCCATGATGGAGAACGGCAGGCCCTTGAGTTTCAAGTCGAGCTGGAAGCCCGTGATGCCCTTGGTCGTACCGGCGATCTTGCAATCCATGTCGCAGAACGCATCTTCCCAGCCGATGATGTCGGTCAGGAGCTTGTAGCGGGATATCTCTTTCTTGTCGTTATACTCCGTGCAGATACCCACGCTGATACCAGCGACGATGCGCTTCAGCGGCACACCGGCGTCCATGAGCGCGAGGCTCGCGGAGCAGACGGAGGCCATCGAGGTGGAACCGTTGGATTCCATGATCTCGCTGGTGATACGGATGGCGTAAGGGAATTCCTTCAAGTCCACCAGCGGAGCGACGGAGCGCTCAGCCAGGGCTCCGTGACCGATCTCACGACGGCCCGGACCCGAGATACGACCTGTCTCACCGACAGAGAAGTTCGGGAAGTTGTAGTGCAGGATGAATTGCTTCTCCGTCTGGCCGCCGGTGTAGGAATCATATTCCTGACCGTCTTCCGTCGTGCCGAGCGTGACCAAGGCCAGAGCCTGGGTTTCACCACGGGCGAACAACGCGGAACCATGCACGCGAGGCAGCAGGCCGACTTCGCCGGAGATGGCACGGATGCCATCCGCCGCACGACCGTCCAGACGCTTGCCGTGATCGAGGATCAGGCTGCGGACCGCTTCCTTCTGGATGTAATATTGCGCATCCTTCATCACGAATTCGGTCACCTTGTCGGCACCGAACTTCTCGACGAGTTGCTTGCTGACGTCAGCGAACACCGCTTTGACGGCGGCTTCACGCGCGAGCTTCGCGGTCGTGAGGAGCGCGGGCACGATGCGGTCCCCGGCGAGCTTCTTCGCTTCCACGAGGATCTCTTCGGGCACGATGTTCACCGTGATCTGGCGCTTGGCCTTGCCGGCTTTCGCGGCGAGTTGCTTCTGCGCTTCGATGATCGGCTGGCAGGCTTCATGGGCGAACTTGAGGGACTCCATGAAATCCGCTTCCGTGATCTCGTCAGCGCCGCCTTCAAACATCACGACTTCCTTCTCGTTACCCACGTAGACGAGGTCCATGTCGCTCTGGCCCTGCTCTTCGTGCGTCGGGTTCGCGATGAACTTGCCGTCCACGCGCGCCACGCGCACTGCGCCCAAGGGCCCAGCCCAAGGGATGTCGCTGACCATCAGCGCCGCGGAGGCACCGATGATGCTCAAAATGTCGGGATCATTCACGCCATCCGCGCTCAGGAGCACGGTCTGGACCTGCACTTCGTTATACCAGCCCTTCGGGAAGAGCGGGCGGATCGGACGGTCGGTCAAACGGCAGGTGAGGATTTCTTTTTCCGTCGGGCGGCCTTCACGCTTGAAATAGCCACCGGGGAATTTACCAGCGGCAGCGGCCTTCTCGCGGTAATCCACCGTGAGGGGGAAGAAGTCCTGGCCGGGCTTCGCATTCGGGGCGGCGACCGCGGCCACGATGATGATCGTCTCGCCGAGTTGCACCGTCACTGCACCATCAGCCTGCTTGGCCAATTTGCCGGTTTCGATATGAATTTCGTTGGAGCCTACCTTGGCTGTTACTTTTTCGGACATACTATGCTTTCTCTCTCTATTTGTCCGCCAGCCTAGAGGAACTTCAGTGAACACCTGGAAAACAGGCGCTCAATGAAATTTCCCCGGCCAACAGACGATTGCTTCGCGATAACAAACAAAAAACGGCCAGACTAGATCGCGTTCGCTAGTCTGACCGTGGAAACCTTTGGTGAAATTGTCACCGGGCCTTCAACGAATTGAAGAATTCCCTTTACCTTACTTGCGGAGGTTGAGCTTCTTCGTCACCGCCTTGTAGCGGGGAGCATCCGTGGTGTGGAGATAGTCAAGCAGGCGGCGGCGCGTGCTGACGAGCTTCAAAAGACCACGGCGTGAGCTGTTGTCCTTTGTGTTCTTTTGCAGGTGCTCCGTGAGCATATTGATCCGCTGGGTCAACAGCGCTACCTGGACATCGGCAGAACCGGTGTCTTTGTCATGCAGACGAAAATCCTGAACGATCTGACCTTTCAACTTTGCTTCCATACTTATCAGTTAATAAATGAAGGACGGACACTAAGTAGTTCAGCCGCTGGTGTAAAGACATTTTAAAACATCTTCCCACTGAGGCTTTTGAGGCCTTAACCAGCACGAATCGTAATTCACCACGTTAACCCCCTCGCTATCAAACACTTTGAACACAATCAGAACTCCTGCCTCCACCCTGTCAAAAGTTACTGCTCTGGCAAAGTTTAAGCTGGATAAAGCTTGTTCCGCCCGGCTGGCGATGACTAACTCAATTCTTAACGCTTTATGGCTACTTTTAAATTGAAAGGCCCTTCTGGGTCCACGGCTTCTTCGCCTACTGAATCACGACGTCCTAAGAAATGGGTGGTTGTGGTGGCCATACTCATCGCTCTGCTCTTGTTCACCTATTTCTTCCTGACCAGCGGCTACTTTATCAAGTCTTTCGTCCTCCCTAAGGCCAGCAAGACGATCAACGCCCAGATCACTGTGGATGACATCTCGGTAAGCCCCTTCTCTTCCGCTTCTCTGAAGGGCTTGAAAATCACGACCACAGGTGAGCCCCTCATCACCGCCGATGCCGCCCAAGTCCGTTACAACTTGCTGGATATCATGCGCGGTACCATGAACGTCTCTGAACTCAAGGTGCAATCCCCCAAAGTGGTCTTCGTGCAAAATGCCGATGGCACGACCAATTTTGATCCCATCATGAAGGCTCTTGAGGAGAAAGCAGACCCCAAGGCAGCCGATGAGAACAAGGGTGCCGAAAAGCCGAAGCTCAACCTGAAAAACATCTCCCTCGAAAACGCGCACATATCCGTCAAACAGACGGCCAAGACCGGTGACCAGCAAAACCTCGAATTGAGCAACGTGAACGTGACGCTCGATCAGGTCGTTGTCGGCACTCCCGGCAAGCTGCAACTCGCGGCCGATATCGCGCTCGATCAACAAGCCAAAGGACAGCCGGAGAAAAACCATCTCACAGCCAAAGCTAACGCTAACTTTGAATTCCTCCTCACGCCCGATCTCGCTCCGCAATCCGTCAAAGGCAAGGGCGAATTGAAAGTCGGCCAGACGACCGGCAGCTTTGCTGATCTCAATGGTTTCATCGCGCTGCTCAATGCGGAAGTCACTCCGACCGAGGTGAAAAGCATGCGCTTGGAATTCAGCCAGAATTCCGACGCCTTGGGAGCCGTCACCATGAGTGGTCCATTCGATACCGCCAAGGGCGAAGCCAAGCTCAACATCATCGTGGAACCGCTCGGCAAGCGGGTGCTTAACCTCGCCGGTGCCGCCATGGGCTATGATTTCGGCAGCACCCAGATCGCAGGCAATACGGTGCTGGAAGCCTCGAAAAACTTTTCGCTTATCACTGTGAACGGGGAACTCACCGGCAAACAATTCACCTTGATCAAGGATCAGCAGCAGGTCGCCCCGTTGGATATCGCCGCCCAGTATTCAGTACAGCGCAATCAGGATGGCACGAATTCTTTCACCAAGATCGACAAGCTCAACGTCACGGCGCAGCAGAAGAACAAACAGTTGCTGAATCTGAACGTCACCCAACCTATCCAGATTTCCGCCGCGGGTAACGTCACCGGCAATTCAGCACTCAACTTGAAACTGAACCAGCTCGACCTCGCTGATTGGAAACCGCTCGCCGGAGCCGCCGCCAACTCGGGTATCGTCGATGCCACTGTGGATGTTACCTTCGCCAATGGCGGTAAAGAAATCCAGACCACCTTTCAAACCACGGCCAACAATCTCGCCTTGGTTTCCGGCACCAATATCACCTCTCCGCTGAATGCCGCGCTCAAAGGCAGGCTTACGATCCAGAATTCCAAATCATACAAAGGCAACGTGGTGGCCAACGCGACCGGCCAAGTCGGCGATATCCAACTTAATGATTTGCAGATGGCCGCCGATCTCAGCGTCAACATCTCCACCCAGAAAGTGATCACGCCTAACCTGGCCATCTCCCTCAAGCACGCCGGGAAACCCGCTGGCAGCCTTGACTTCTCCGGCACTTTTTATCCGAGCAACGCCACGAACAACAGCAAGTTTGAATACACCCTCGGCAATCTGAATGAAAACCTGCTATCCGCCGTCATGGCTCCCTTCCTCACGGACGCAACGCTGACCTCGCTCACCATCAATTCTCGTGGCAACCTCATCCTGAATCCCTCGGGTGATTCCACTGTGAAGGCTGACTTGCAAGTGACACGTCTGCTGGTCACCGACAAGGCTGGCAAGCTGCCCAAGGAACCGTTGAATGCCGTGGCCGTGCTGGACGCAGGCCTGAACAAAAAAATGCTCACCTTGCGCACCGCTCAACTGAATCTCACCCCCACCGACCGTGCAAAGAACGTGCTGAACATCACCGGCAAGATCGATTCCACCGTCACCAACGCCATCACGGGCAATCTGAAGATCGCTTCCGACGGCTTGGACGTGACGCGTTATTACGACCTCTTCACCGGCACCACCAGCCCGACGGATAAAAACGCGCAAACCCCGCCGCCGGAAACCAAAGACCCGAACAAGGAACCGGATGCCGTGATGATGCCGTTCAAGAATTTCACGACCGAACTGGATGTGAAAAAACTCTATCTGCGTGAAGTGGCCGCCGAGAACTGGAAAGCGACCATCCTCCTCGATGGCAGCAATTTCAAACTCGATCCCGCTCAACTGACGCTCAACGGTGCGCCGCTCTCTGCGAAAATCGCGGCAGATATGAGCGTGCCCGGCTTCCGCTACGAGATGATGGTCAAAGCAGATAAACT
>JAJNBN010000132.1 GCA_021156225.1 Verrucomicrobiota bacterium
CCAACAGCATCAAAAACAGACATCTAATCAGAGTCTCTCGATCATTTCGCGGTACGGTTGAAGCATGTTAAGCCAAGAGCGTCCTCTTTTAATGATGCGGCAAATGTTCCCCTTCTCCCCAAGGGAGAAGGCTGGGATGAGGGGGAATGGAGCGTCCATTTGCAGATAAAGGCTGACTTGGAATAGCCTTTCCTATTGCTGTTGTTCCCCCATCAACCGGAACCGCAAGAACCCCTGACCGTTCCCCGCCACCGGATAGGGAAAACTAAAGCTCGCCCACTCATACCCGACTGGTGCCGGAGGCAATCCGACAGGCATCGGAGCCGTCACTGGCAACAGACTCCACCCGTTCAATTCATTACCCGCCCGTACCTCATACATCGCTCCCTCGCTGCCATAAATTCCTTCCTCCATCGTGCCGCCGCTCAAACGCGGATATGTCAGCACCAACCACGGCTGCCCCCCATCCACATAAGTTGAGGTAATCACCACCGGCGCCTCACCCGCATCCGCCGGATTCGTCCCGCCCAAGGCCCACTCCGCGAAATTCGATTGCCCATCCCCATCCGCATCCGCCAGCGGATTTGCCACCACCCCTGCTGCACTCGCGAACAGGCTGAACGGCATCGCCCCACCTGGTAGCGTGGCGACATGAGGCACATTCACCACCTCGCCCAATAATGTGGCCAGTGGCGTTCCCGCCAGCCACCGCGTTTCCCCGTTCATCGTAAGGTTCTGCAGCGCCTGCTCCGTCAATGCCTCCGGCGGCCGTTGGAACCGCAGATAATCTGCATCCACCACCAGATCGGGATTCGCCGCAAAGCCATTCGCCACACTGATCACGTTGCGGTTATGGTGATACGCCGTCTCAACATCAAAACGATCACCCAAGAGCCCACCGGCCACCGCATTCGCATGATCGGTGAAACCGAACAACCCCACCTGCACCGTCGCCGGCATGTCCGCCCGTTCATACCGTTCCGCGATGATCCACTCACCCCCATCATGCCGACGCAGCAATAGGAATGTATTGTCCCGCCGTACCGCCTGAAATGTCACCCACCCCGTGCCCACCGGCACATCATTCGTGCTCCAATTGATGGACGTGTTGCCATTGACCGTTGAGCGCATGCTCACCGCCCATTGATTCGGATTCGGATTCATCCAGTTGTAAGGTGACCCGAGCGAAATCCCCATGTCGTTCTCCCCGTCCGGTGACCAATCAGATGTGTAGCCACTAGGCGGCCAAGGCATCCGCGTAGTCGGTGCGGCTGCCGGAGAAGGTCCAGCCGCCGTGATGTTACGCGGCGTGCGGATCATCAAACCACCAAAAGACCATGACGTCTCTGGCCGACCCGGTTGCCCATTGCGACGTTGCACTTGCAGACGCATCGTCGCTACGAAATCACCGGTGATCTCCTTATACACCAGCGGCCCCTGATTGTTCATGTACCACGAAACCGTGTGCGGCATGAACCGCATATGCCCCGCTCGCGAAGTGTTGATATCCAGCGCTTCCAGTTGATTGATATTCCAGCCCTCCGTCTGGTTAAGATTCTGCCAAGCCGCCATCGTGCTGGCGTTGCCAAACTCATCACTCAAAGCTACCAATGGATCGACCAATGGCTGCCATTGGATGGACACCACTTCACTGGCTGGAGTGGAAATCCCCCCAGCATCCTGCACCGCACCCGCCACCAGTTGCAGCGCAATCGTGCCCGACTTCAACATGTCCGATACCTCTACCCGATAACTCCGCCCCGCGCTCACCTCCACCAACGTCACCGCCTGCGCCCCCGTCGTGCCACTGAGCAGGATGTCTCCTGTGGTCAACCCGCTGATCGCCCGGCTGAACGTAAGTTCATACCGCACCGTCGCCTGCATGCTGTAGCCATTCTCCTCCGCATCCATCGGCCCGCTCAAGAAGATCGCAGGCGGTGCCGCTTCCCCATTGTCCACCGGACTCCCATCCAGTTCCCGCAAGTAAGCGAGCAGATGATTGCGCTGCGTCTCCGTCAACCCCTGCACTTGCCGATGGGGCTGCGCCTGCAACAGATCATCCGCCGTGGAAACCAGCACTTCATCCACACTGATGTTCGCGAAACCAGAAGTGACCAGCTCAATGACATTGTTCTCCCCTGCCAGCAGCAGGATGCCTTCTATCCGCCGTGTCAACCACACCGCATGCCGCCACGTCGGATTATTCCCCACCGCAGGCAGATTCACTATCTGCTCCGCCCCGTTCACTCGCAGCACCAACGGCGTCGCCCCGCTATTGCTATACCGGAACTCCAACGCACCAATACCGCCTGAGCCACCATCCACCTGGGACAAAGTCAGCGAACTACTGTCCCGCAGCGTCACCATCGCGCGCCCACGCACCGTCGCATCATAATTCACCGCAGTATCCCCCGTGACATTATTGTGCAACTCCGCCTCTCCGCCTCTCACCCCGTTCTCCGCCGGATAATTCCGACCGGCCGCTACAACGAACACATCCTCCAACGTTGCCGCCGAACCATCATGGAGAAACGGCGCACTCCCCCAGATGCCGCGCAAAGTCGGCGTCTCGATCCCCTTCAAGATCCGGTTCAATCGCTGTCCTGAAGTCGCCCGCAAGGTTCCCACATCATGCAACGCCCCATCTGTCATCGTCGGTCCCGCATGACACGCATTGCAGCTCAAATTCTGGAACACCGCGCGCCCGGCTTGTCCCGCCGTCGTATGCGAGCCATCACCGTTCCGATACGGACTGCGCGGCAAATGTTCATTCCCCAAGCTCGCCACATACGCCGCCAGCGCATCCAGATCTTCGCTCAATCCCGCTTTCGCCGCACCCAGCGGCTGGTTCACCGTGGCAAACACTTCATTCGTGATAAAACCGCTTCCTCCGAAAGCATTGCGGATGTCATGCTCAAAATCCTGGATCTCGTCGAAGTTCCCGCTCCAGTGGACATTCCCATGCGCCATCCCCGAGCGTCCGCGCAAAGAGATCGTGCGACGCAATCCCTCACCGCGTCCCGTGAAATCCCACACCTGCCCATCCTGCCCGCCATCATTGTGGCACGTGGCGCAGGAGATATAACCCTCCGCGCTCATGCGCACATCGGAGGCATTGTAAAAGATCTGTTTCCCGCGCAAGACCGCTGGTGACAACAGTTCCGTCCCGACCGTCCGAATCGTAACCGTAGGAATACTCAACGTCCCCGTGGACAGGAACTGATCTAACTCCAGCACCGTCACCGTGCGATCCATGAAATCATTCACGAAAGCCCGCCGCGTCACCGGATCGATGGTCACCCCTTGCGGCGCCAGACCGACACCATGTCGCGTGATCAACCCGCCCAGTCCCACCTCACTGTTCACCGCCAGCCGGTCAAACACCGCCACCTCATTATTCCCCTGCAAAGTCACGAAGAAGTAATCCCCCAACGGCGAGAACGTGACCGCGCTGGCAGAGTCGCTGTTATCGATATCCAAGGAATCCGTCACCAACCCGCTGACCGCATTCATCACCACCACGACATTCCGCACCGTATTGTCCTGCGTCAGCTCCGCATCCGTCAGTAACCCACGGTCCGTGTTCATCTTGTTCCCCGTGACAAAGAGCTGCGTGCCATCCGGCGACAGCGCGATGCCCGCCAGATGATTCGCAATACCCTTGCCCTCTGCCGTGCCATCGCGATGCGCATCCCAGCCAAATTTATCGATCACCAGCGTGCGGTTCAGCGTCATCGTCTCCGTCGTGTTCACCTCCCATACTTCACCGCGATGCCGTGGCGAAATAAATCGTGTGACAAATAACCGTGAGCCATCCGCCGTGAGCGCCATTGCCCGAGGCGTAGGCCCCAAGGCCAGCACACCCGTCGAAGCCCGCGTCGCCGTGTTGAACCGCATCACTTGTCCGCTGCCATGCAATGACACATAAGCCGTCAATCCATCCGGGCTCATCACGATTCCAAACGGCGCACTTCCATACAGCAAGGGAATCGTCTGGAGGCCGCCAGCAGCCAGCACGATATCGATTCGATCCGCATCATGGCACGTCACCCACGCATTCCCCACCGCATCCACCGCGATATTGCGCGGGTCAGCACCTACAGTGATTTCCGGCCCAGCCACCAACGTGTCCGCATGGATTGATCGCACCGAATTATTATCCGGATTCACCGTCCAGACCGTGCGCCGCGCCGTATCCGTCACGATCTGCGAGCTATGCGCCGGACGATTCCCTGCCGGCAATGGCGGCATGACCGTCACCGTCACCGCCCGCGTCGTGATTACGCCCGAAGTATCCCGCACTTGCACCTTGGCTTGATGATGCCCCGCGGCCGTATAGACATGATTCGTGCTCATGGCCGAACCCCATTCCGTACGCGCCGAGCCATCACCGAAATCAAAGCGATACGCCAGCGTATCCGCTTCCGGGTCCGTAGCCGTCGCCTGAAAGGAAACGCTCTGTCCAGGCTCCACCGGATACGGCGTGGCCGTGAAGCTCGTGACCTGCGGCGGCAGATTCCCATTCACGCTGCTACCCGTGGAAAACGTGAAGGAGTACCCCTCAATCCCATTCCCCGCCGCATCGCGAATGCCACCGGCCGGAATGACGACCTCATATGTAGTATCCACCAGTAACGGCTGATCCGGCGTGAACGTGAGAATGTCATCAAACGCAAACGTCACCGTACCCGCAATGCTCGTCCCACCGACCGGGCGCACGATGAAGTTCTCTCCCACGGTGATGGTGTGCGTCTCCAGCGTCTCATGGATCAGCAACGTGATCGGCAATCCGGCGGGATAGTTCGTCTGGCCCGCGCGTGGGATATGAAAACCCACCGTCGGCCCATTCGTATCCGGCGCCGCTTGATGCGCCCAGATGGCCAGTCCCTGAAATTCACCCACGCCACCCGTCACCAGCAAATTGCCCAAGGGCAACGCGAACTGGCTCGCATCCACGCCTTGCGCCGCCGTGTTGAACGTCAGCACCGATTGCAGCGTGCGCATGCTCACCTTGTGGCTGCCGATGAACGCGTATTCACCCTGAAACTGCGCATACATCGGTTCATCCCCCGGCAACGGCACATCCGCCAGAAAACGGATGTCCTCCGGATTGGTGACATCCACCACCCGCATGCCCCGGCCATTCTCGCGATAGGGAAACACCACGTAGAGCTTGCCATCACCGCCCCACAGTTCCGGCCAGTAACCGCCCGGCCCACCCGTCTTCAACACATCCAGCAGTCGCGGATTCGTCGGATCACTGATGTCATACGTCGCCACTCCCGTGCGGCTCTGGTCCGAGGCGTAAATAAGCAGATTTCCCACGATGAATGGATGACCGATGACACCCGTGAGCCCGAGATGATCCCAGCTCGCCAGCACTTCCCCGCGCAACGACAGCTCAGCATTCCCCTCCACCGCATTATAGCTCCAATACGTCGGCCCGACGAACCACGGATAGAACAACGCCCCGCGCACCCCCACATTTCCCAAACCCGTCAACGGCCCACGCTCATTCACCCCCGGCGACACCGCGCGAAACGACCAACTGCTCCCCCCATTGTTCGGCCCCAATATCAGCCGGTCGCCCACGTTAAAATACCCGTGTGCATTCACCGCTTGCGGCGAGGTGCCCAACACTTCCACCACATACACATTGCCTAAGTTGGCGATGTTCCACCGCCGTGCCTGAATGTCCGAACCGCCCAAACTATCAGGCGATTCCGGCGACGTATAGAGCCAGCCATTGTGATACGCGATGATGGCCATGCGCCCGTTATCCGTTCCTAATAAAGGAGTTAGGCGTGCGCCTGCCACCTGCGGCACATTCGGAAACCCTTGGCCACGTGCGCTCAAAGCCACGGCCAAACTCACGCAAAACCACACCAACGATACGACTCTATTTTTCATTCCACCTCCTACTTGCCGCTTTTTCGCCCCCGGTTTCGCAAAAAATTAGAGCGTTTTTAAAAATTAGGTAGCGGTGTGGAGCGAGGATTTTTGGGTTGTGGCGAGGCTTTGGTGAAGGAGCAGGTTCCAAACGACCCTGTGACTGAGCCGAAACGATGCCAGAACCCAAAAAGACCGCTTACCTTTTTCTCCCCTCACCACTCCGTTACCTCATTTTTAAAACCGCTCTCATTTTTCTTTTGGCCGATAATTTGCTCGGGCAAAATCATTCCAATGGTTGAGGAGCCGAACAGCAATGCCGCCTTTGTGACCACGCGCTGGAGCGTGGTGGCGCAGGCGCGTGGCGATGACCCTTCCGCCCACCAGGCGCTGGAGGAACTCTGCCGCACCTATTGGTTCCCGCTCTACGCCTTCGCCCGCCGCTCCGGCCACGCCTCGGCGGATGCGAAAGACATGGTCCAAGGCTTCTTCATCCAAGTGCTGGAAAAAGACCTGTTCAGCCGCGCCGATGCCGCGAAAGGCAAACTCCGGACCTTCCTCCTGACCGCCTTCAAGCGCCATCTCGGCCACGAAGCCCGCAAGGACTCCACGCAAAAACGCGGCGGAGGCACGGAAGCGGTCTCCTTCGATGTCATCGAGGCGGAGTCATGGTATGCCGAGCAACTCATCTCCGGCGAATCCGCCGACAAGATGTACGATCGCCAATGGGCTTTGACCCTGCTGGAAAATGTCATCACCGAACTGGGTCGCGACTGGGAAAAACGCGAACGCGGCGACATCTTCACCGTCCTCCGCCCCTACCTCACCGCTCAGCCGGAAGCGGATGACTACGCCCGCGCCGAGCAAACCCTCAACATGAGCCGCCCGGCCATCAAGTCCGCCGTCTTCCGCCTGCGCGCACAGTATCGCGACAAACTCATCAGCAAGGTGCGCGAAACCCAATTGGACGAAGATAATTTTCAGGAAGAGATCCGCCTGCTATTGGAAGCCGTCGGTTGATCACCAAATCATGGAGAACGAGCCCGCCAAATCAGCCCCTCGCCGTCCTGCTCTCCATGGACTGGACGCGAAAGCTCTGCTCGCAGCCGGTCTGGAGGTTTCTCCTTCACCGAATAAGCCATCTCCTCAACCGCTCGGCAGCACCAACCTCTCCCGCCGCAAGTGGCTGATACTTGGCGGCCTCACCGCTATCGCCATTGGCACGGCTTGGTTTTACTCACGTAAAAAGCCCGCACCGTGGCAGGAACTTTTACCCTCTATAGACCTCAACTCGACCCACTCCCGTGGCGAATGGCGTCATACTGACGGCGGTGTGGAATCCCTTCGTGATGACCAGCCCAATCTGCTCGCCATACCTGCTGAATTAGGCGACAGCTACGACCTACGCCTCGCCTTCACGCGCTTGACCGGCAATCGCTCCATCACCCTGTTCTTCCGCACCGCCCAAGGCACCACCACCTTGGAATTCGATTCCTGGGAACAGGCTGGCCTAGCCGGCATCCAACTCATCGACTCCCAAGACCTGCGCCAAAGCGGCTCCTTCACCTTCCCGATCGTGAATGGCCAGCCCTATGAATTCATGATAGAGGTGCGGCCCAATGAACTTCGGGTTTTGCACCAGCAAAAGGTATTGAAAAGCTATCCCGTGAAAGGACGCGAACTTCAGGTCCCCACGCCTTGGGGCTGGGAAGATGCCTGGGCCAGCGTTCCACTCGCGATCGGCGCGTGGAACTCCAAAGTCCGCTTCTCGCAACTCTCCTATCGGAAAGTCCGTTAGCCGTCTCTTAGCCCACCTTGCGCAGCTTCGAGATGCGCCCGGTGTTCACCCACTCGGCCACGAGAATGTTACCCTTCGCATCGAAGCACGCATCGTGCGGGTGCAGGAATTTGCCACTCACCCAGTCCTTCCCATCCGCCTGCGAGCGCAACGCCCGGTTATTCGCCATCACCGTCTTCCGCCATTCCGGATCTTCACCCAGGTGCACGATCACATTGTCCTTGTTGTCTAACAGTGTGATCCGCGCGCTCAGGTCCGGCACCATGAGCACATCCTTGTATATATCCACATTCGCGGGCATGTAAGAACCCGTCAGCGTCTTGATATGCTTTCCGTCCAGCGTCACCCATTGCAAACGGCTGTTGGAACGGTCGCAAATGACCAGTGATTTCTCCCGTCCCGCCCGGTCATCGAGGCAAATGCCATG
>JAJNBN010000133.1 GCA_021156225.1 Verrucomicrobiota bacterium
AGCTCAATGAGCGATGCAGCGCACGGAAAGAGGCCAGGTTATCATGAGCAGTAAAGTGGAAGCCCTGAACCAATCCCTACCTTCTTCGCGAGTGACTGTATCACTGCGCGCTCCGGCTTACTGAATGTGCGCTGACTCGATACAAATCGGTCTGCTCCATGCAGAAGTCCAAGTTCCCCAGTGCGGTCTCGCAACACCAAGCAGGAGAGAATAGCTCTGAGTGCCTGCGTCTCGTCTTCGGTGAGTTTCAATTCTGCCATAAGTGTGCGAAGTAGCCTAACGACCCAAGCTCAGCGCCCCGGCCCGTGAGACGCGTGAATTGTAACCGGAGCGTGATGGCCGGATTCGCTGCAGCGCATGGTTAATCGGCGTGATTTGATATCTCAAACTTTGTCCTCTGGCGGAGTCCTCAAGAACGATGGCGTACACGGGTAAAGCGCCCACCATTGCTTGTCTTGCGACAACTCTACATCCGGCGGGCCAAGGAACTTCCAACACAGCGCCTCCTCGAAAGATAATTTCCGCGGCCAGCAACCCACTAACGAACAACCACGAGGGAATGTGCCATCGACGAGTGATACCCCTGCAATCATGGCGTCATGTCCCTCATCACAAACATCAACCTCAGTGCATAAGCACGGATGTTAAGAGCAATCCTCGTAGTAATCTCCCGGAGAGATGTCTTTCGGAGATTCAAGTTTAGTGGGCATAGTAACTAACAGATATTAAGCCAAACTCTGATTTGGCCTAGTATGCCTGCGGTTGTAGGCTTGATTGTCACTCTTAAGTTGAAAATACGCTCTTTAGAAGGGCTTCGCCATCGGAAAATACCGAGTTAGGATTTTTGTGCCTTCTGCGCCTCTTTGTGGCTATATTCCCCGCACGTAACTATGCCCATTTACGAATATGCGTGTCCCAAGTGCCGGAAGATTTTCAACTTCCTGTCCAAACGCATCAATCCGGACCGCACGCCCGTTTGCCCGAAGTGCGGCAACAAAAAGATGGTCAAGGAACTCAGCCGTTTCGCCATGATCAAAGGCGCCGCCGAACCGGCCGCTGGCGGATTGGGCGAGGACATGGCGATGCCCAACTTCGACGATCCGCGCGTGCAGAAGGTGATGAACGACATGGAGCGCGACATGGGCTCCATGGACGAGAACAACCCCAAGCACATCGCGCACATGATGAAGAAGATGAAAGACATCATGCCCGCCGGCTCCGTGCCCAAGGAACTCGATATCGCCATCAAACGCCTCGAACAAGGCGAAGACCCGGAAAAGATCGAAGCCGACATGGGCGATGTGCTCGGCGATTGGATGGGCGGCCCCGGCGGCAAAGGCGGCGGCGCCTACACCCAAGACAGCGGCCTTTACGACTACTAAGTGGACCGCGGGACTGTGTCCCGCAGGACCGTCCTAAACATCTGCCGCGCCCAAGTATCAGAGCTGCCGCCGCAGACTTTCTCCTCTGCAGCACACTTAACGGTTCACCTCCTCATTTACCCTTTCCCGCTCCTGCGGGACACAGTCCCGCGCTCCTCAAAACATATTGTTGACATATAGACAATCTATCTATAGACATACTCCCGTGAACACGAAACTGCTGCAACCCGGACCACACTACGAGGCCATGCTTCAGCTCTTGCGCACGGCGGAGACGCTATGGAACTCCAGCCGCATCTTATTCTCCCGTTGGGATCTCAGTCCCAGCCAGTTCAACGTCCTGAACCTGCTGCGGGATCACACCAGCGGCCTCTCCCAAACGGAATTGAGCGAAGCGCTCCTCACCCACCGCTCCAATGTCACCGGCCTGGTGGACCGCCTCGAAGAGCGTGGCTTGCTCGAACGCCATACAGTCCCCGGAGATCGTCGCGCGTATCGTGTCGCTCTCACCGATGCCGGACGCAAACTATTGCAGGAGATCTTGCCCGTTTACTATCAGGCCGCTGAGGAAGTCTGGAGTCCCATGTCCGCCAAGCGCGCCAAGGAACTGGTCGCCGAACTCGACGCGATCAAGATACAAGCCGAAGTGATTGCCCAAAAATACGGACAGAAATAAACCGTCGTAAACCAAAAGGAAGGAGGTCGTTATGCAGCACCGTACCTGGAACATCCCGCAACTCGCCCTGTTGATCCCGCAATGGTTCAACACGCGACTCCAGAGCCTGCATTTCTTGGGTTCCGCAGCACTGACCAAGTCCGAAGCCTTTCTGTGGCTGCTCGCCGGCATGGCCAGCTTTCATGCGGCGTATGTTACACCAGCCGCTGGCGGATGGCTCCTGCTTACCTACCTTACGCTGGTGCAATTGACCCGCCTTGAGCCCGGTCGCACCAGCTTCCTCATCGGTTGCCTCTTTGGTTTCTCTTTGGTCGCACCACAACTGAGCTTCTTCTTCAACATCTTCAGTTGGGCCGCGGTGCCCTTGTGGATTGTGCTCTCCTTCTGGTTCGGCTTGTTCCTTTGGCTCGGCTGCCACATGCGGCGGCAGTTCTCCGCGTGGGCATTCGTGCTGACGTTGCCCATCGTGTGGCTGGGCCTCGAATACTTCCGCAGCGAACTCTACTACCTGCGCTTCTCGTGGCTGAATGCCGGTTTCACCATGGGCCTGCACTTGCCCGGAGGTCTGCTGCAAATGTTCGGTGTCTATGGTCTCGGCATGATGCTGATGCTCCTCGCCTGTCTCCTCTCACTATTACGCCGCGAAGCCATGTTGGTCGTGACTGCCTTGGCGATGCTCGCCTTCACCGCTTCCACGCGCGATTGGTCCCTGCCCTCCAAAATCGGCAAACGCGTGCCCGTTCGTTCCTTCGCGGTAGCCGGCGTGCAACTGGAATTCCCCACCGAAGGCGAAGTGATGCGCAGTCTGGATCAAGTGCTGTTGAAGCAACCCGACGCCCAGCTCATCATGCTGAGTGAATACACCTTCCCCGGTGAAGTGCCGGAGAAAGTTCGTGCTTGGTGCAAGACGAACCACAAATATCTCGTCGCGGGCGGCAAAGCCCCGACCGCGAACGGTGATTATTACAACACCGCCTTCGTCATCGGTCCTACGGGCGAAACGGTTTTCCAACAGGCCAAGCAGGTGCCTATCCAATTCTTCGCCGATGGCTTGCCCGCGGAGAAGCAAATGCTCTGGGAATCACCTTGGGGCCGACTCGGCATTTGCATCTGCTACGACCTGAGCTTCTCCCGCGTGGTGGATGAACTCGTCCGCCAAGGTGCCCAAGGCATCCTCGTGCCGACCATGGATGTGATGTCCTGGGGCGAATATCAGCATCAGCTTCATGCCCGCGTCGCCCCTGTGCGAGCGATGGAACATGGCGTCCCCATCTTTCGCGTAGCCAGTTCCGGAACGTCACAACTGGTCGATAGCAAAGGCCGCGTGCTCGCTGCCGCCTCTATCCCGGGCGATGGTGAAATCCTCGGTGGCCGCATGACCATCGTCTCGCACGGTTCCCTGCCCTTTGACCGGCAATTCGCCCCGGCCACCAGTGCCGCCACGCCTTTGATCGGTCTGTTGGCTTTGACCCTGCGGAAAAGAAAATCCACCGAAGCGGTGGAAACCCGTGAAACATGCTCGTCTTAACCGGCAAAACCTGCTCTTAGATTGACGTTTTCAACATGAAAGCCTTTTTCCTATTCCTCGTCCGGTTGCTCTATCGCTTCCGCGCGTATGATACCGAAGTGCTCAAGACGCCGGGGCCGGTGTTGCTCCTGCCGAATCACATCTCGTGGCTGGACTGGCTTTTCCTCGGCGTGTGCCTGGATGAAGACTGGAAATTCGTCACCTCCGCGAACACCGCCAAGACTTCCTGGCTGCATCGCAAGGTGATGGTGAACAAACGCACTTTCCCCATCGATCCGAACTCGCCCTATGCCGTCAAACTGATGGCTGAGTATCTGGAAAAAGGAGGACGCCTTGTCCTCTTCCCGGAAGGCCGCCTCTCGCGCACGGGCAATCTGATGAAGCTGTTCGATGGCACCGGCTTCCTCATCTACAAGACCAAGGCGAAAGTCATCACCTGCTATCTGCGCAAGGCACATCGCCTGCCACTCTCACCGCATTCAGGCTGGAAGGAATGGTTTCCGGAAGTCACCGCGCATTTCAGCGGCACACACATCGCACCGGAGTTGGAACATCTGAGCACTTCGGAAGCGCGAGTCGTCGTGACGGACTGGTTACGCGACCGGTTGGTGGATCTGCAATTCGAGACCGAGATGGCCTTTGGCGAAAAGAACTTGGTCCATGCCATTGCGGAAACTGCGGCGGATGTCCCGAACCAGATCGCCTTGGAAGATGTGAATCGCACGCCGCTCACGTTCCGTAAATTCCTCGTCGGCGCGGATGTGATCAGTCAGCAACTGCGGAAGCGGTTGCCCGCCCAATCCGCCCATGTCGGTGTCTTGCTGCCGAACATTAGCGCCACACCGGTCACCTGTGTAGCGTTGTGGTCGCTGGGCCATGTACCCGCCTTGCTGAATTTCAGCACGGGCATTCCCATCATGATCGCCTGCGCGCAACTGGCCGGCATGAAACAGATTGTGACCTCCAAGGCGTTCCTGCTGAAGGCGCGCCTGGATGTCGAGCCGATGACCAAGGCGGGGATTGAATTCATCTACCTCGAGGACTTGCGCAAGGAAGTCACGGGTGGACAGAAATTTAGCACCCTCGTGAAGCACCTACTCTGGCCGCGCACCGCTCTGCCCTGCACCAAGAACTATGAGGACACCGCCGTCATTCTCTTCACCAGCGGCTCGGAAGGCGTGCCGAAGGGCGTGGAGCTCTCGCATAAAAACATCTTGGCGAATATCCGCCAGATGCTCGCGATCACAGATCTGGAGGACAAGGACCGCATCTTTAACTGCCTGCCCATGTTCCACAGCTTCGGCCTGACGGTCGGCACCTTGCTGCCGCTCATGCGCGGGCTTTACTCCTTCGTCTATCCTTCTCCGCTGCATTACCGCGTCGTGCCCACGGCGTTATACGATCGCGATTGCACGGTGTTCCTCAGCACGAACACGTTCCTGAACGGTTACGGACGCAAGGCGCATCCGTATGATTTCCGCAGCATGCGCTACCTCTTCGCCGCTGCGGAGAAGCTCCAAGAAACCACGGCGAAGACGTGGTCAGAAAAATTCGGCGTGCGTGTTCTGGAAGGTTATGGGGCTACGGAATGCAGTCCTTGTGTGAGCGTGAACACACCCTTGCAACCGCGCAATGGCACCGTCGGCCGGCTCATGCCCGGCATGGAATACAAGTTGGAACCCGTGGAAGGTGTGGAAGAAGGTGGCCGCCTGCATGTGCGCGGCCCCAATGTGATGAAGGGTTATCTCAACGCCGATGCGAACGCGAAGTTCAAGGAAGGCGGCGGGTGGTATGACACCGGCGACATCGTGGCCGTAGATCGCGATGGTTTCCTCTCCGTGCGTGGCCGTCTGAAACGTTTCGCGAAGATCAGCGGTGAGATGGTCAGCCTCACTGCCGTGGAAGACGCATTCGCCGGTGCTTTCCCGCAATTCGGACTGCGCTGCCAGGTCGCCGTCGTCTCCGTGCCCGATGAGGAAAAGGGCGAGAAACTCATCGCGATCAGCAATGAACCCAAGCTCACGCTCGAAGACTTGCGCAAAGTGGCCAAGGAAAAAGGCCTCAGCAATCTGAGCATGCCCCGTGAGGTCAAGGCCGTGCGCGAGATCCCGAAACTGGGTACGGGCAAAGTGAACCATCGCGAATTGCAGAAACTTATCAGCGAAGAAACGCCGGCGAAGTCGTAATTCTATGAATCCCGATACCGCCGACACCTCAACTGCGCCGCACGTCGTCACCAAAAAGGCGGTGACGGGATGGGTGCTGTATGACCTGGCCAACACCATCTTCGCGATGGGCGTGACCACCCTGCTGTTTCCGCTCTATGTGCGCGGAATTGTAGGTGAAGACAAGGTGGATGGCGTCTTCAGCAAGATCACCGCCGTCTCCATGGGCACCATCTTCATCCTCTCACCGCTGCTGGGGGCCATGACCGATCGCGCCCCCCGCCGCATGCCCTTTCTGCTGGTCAGCACCTTGATCTGCATCCTGCTGACGATGACCCTGGGCACCATCAATCTGGCGATCTCGGCCACATGCTACATCCTGGCGAACATCGCCTACCAGGCCGGCACCCAGTTCTACGACGCTCTGCTGCCCGAGGTAAGCAATGAAACCAATCGCGGCAAGATCGGCGGGCTCGGGGTGGGCATCGGTTATCTTGGCTCTTACATCGCGGTCGTGGTGACGAGCCTCGAGGCCCTGAACAATCCCACTAACTATCCCCTGCAGTTCACCATCATTGCCGTGCTGTTCCTGCTGTTCTCGCTGCCCTGCCTGTTCTTCGTGAAGGAGCGCGGCAACCCCAATCCCAGACCGTTCGGGTTGAAGATGGCTTTTGAATCATTACAGCAGACTGTAAACACCTTGAAGGATAGCAAACGTTATCCCGGTTTGGGCCGCTTCCTTATCGGTCGCGTCTTCTACACCGATCCCATCAATACGGTGATGATCGTGATGGTGCTTTTCACCATGAACGTGGCGCTGGGCAGTGGACTCGGTGAAGAAGCTGCCAATGGTAAGGCCAAAGCCGTGATGGCCTTTGCGATCACCTTCGCCATCGCCGGTGGACTTCTCTGGGGCAGACTGGCGGACAAGATCGGTCCCAAGCTCACGCTGAACATCGTACTGAGCTTTTGGATGTTCAACTTCATTCTCGGATTCTGCATCGGCGTGTTCTCACTTCCTTTGCCGTTCCTTTACGTGCTGGCCGCTTCCGCTGGCTTATCGCTGGGTGGCGTCTGGTCAGCCGACCGTCCCTACATGCTCCGCTTGACCCCACCAGACCGCATCGGTGAATTCTACGGCCTCTACGGCATGGTAGGACGCTTCTCCGCCATCACCGGCCCGATGGTCTGGGCCGCCTCCACCTCTTATCTCATCAATGTCAAAGGTTATACCGCTTTGAAGAGCCAGGGCATCAGCATGCTCTTCCTGCTGGCGATGATGATCGTCGGCTTCATCATCCTGCAAAAGGTGGATGACAAGCCGCGGGACTGGGAAAAGCTGCGCAATGCCTGACGCGGAACGTCTTTGCGGAACGTATGGAAGAGCCCCTTCAGATTCGCATCCATGGTTCACCGACGCTGCCGACATTGATCTACCTGCCCGGCACACATGGCGATTGGAGCATCATTGCGGGCTTGAGGAACCAACTGGTGCCGCAATTCTGCTTCGTAGAGTTCACCTACCCTCGAACAACCATCTGGGCCTTGGCGGACTATGCTGAGAACATCCGGCGAATACTGAAAGCCAACGGTATCAACGAAGGCTGGCTTCTTGCCGAATCATTCGGCTCACAGATAGCGTGGCTGCTGGCCGACGCCTCACAAGCTGACTTCAAATGCCAAGGTATCATCTTGGCGGGCGGCTTCGGAAGGCATCCGCTGCCATGGGGCGTCCAGATCGTGGGCAAAGGCTTCCAGCAGTTCAGGGCCAACGAGCGGCGAGGTCAGCAGTCCATGAAGAGTTATGCCTGCTATGTCCGGTGTTTTTACGAGGAGACCCCCGAGACGATAGCTTCTGTAGATACGTTCATCCAACGGAGAACGGCAGCAGATGCGGATGCAGCTGTGCATCGACTACGATTGATCTATGGGCATGCCCCCGCAGAATTGATCCGCCGCATCCGGATGCCTGTCTTCAGCCTAAGCGGATTTTGGGATCAATTGGTTCCGTGGTTCATGGTCACGCCTTGGCTGCGCCGCAATTGCCCCGGCTATCGCGGTTCCCGGGTCATCCTGAAAGCCGATCACAACGTCCTCTTCTCCGCACCAACGGAAAGCGCCCGAACCATTCAAGAATGGATCGGGCGCGTAAAGTGACCAGCTCGCTTAGAAGCTCAGGATGGCCGCAATGTGACCGCGTGAGTTCTCCGGGCTGTGCGGGTTGTTCGCCGGCGGGCCGGAGTCGATCAACTGCCAGCCGTAGTCGAAGCGCACCGACAGATTCGTGCGGAATTGATAGCGCAAGCCGACACCAGCAGACATCAACTGGATATGCGGATCCTCATTCGGTGCTCCCCCGCTTTTTTGTTGATCATGCTGAAGAGCGGCAACGGCGGCGATTGCAGCTCGTTGACGATCAGATAACCGTTGTCGCCATTGGCCTCGCGCTCATCATAACCACGGGGTCCCATGGAGCCACCGATGCCCAACTGCTCGCTCGTGGGGATGTTCTGCGAAGAGATCTGACCGACGGCACGCAGCACCCATGAGAAATTCTCCGGCAGCTTCGTGAGACGCTCCAAGGTCAAACGCCCGTAGATGTAAGTGGCATCCGCTTGCGGACCGCGATAGGCCCGGAAGGCTGCGTCATCATTGCTCGCCGTGACATCGCCCGGACTCCAGAAGGTTTCCGCCTTCAACGCCGTGCCGCCCCATTTGTCCACGCATTCGCCACGGTATTGCAACGCGACTTGGAAGATATCAAGTTCGCCGCCGAATATCGGGAAGCCACCGAATTCCAAGGTGTTATCGAGCCGTTTGAAATCTAGGCCGAAATTGACCAAATGGCTGTAGTTGCCGACCCTGCCCAAACCGATCTCATACCGGCCACTGATCTGGTAGCTCTCACCCTCTTGGGTGAAACCCGCGGTATTGAAATCACTCTCAGACTTCGCATAACCGCCATAGAAAGAAAGCGTGTGACGCCACGGCAAGGGAATCTCGTAGCTCATGGAGTGCGCCTGCAGCAGGTCGAACTCAACATCAGTCGTGAACTGGTAGCTCAGGCGATGATCGACGCCGAATGCGTTGAACCAGTTGAAACCCGCGAACAAACGATCCTCACCCACATTGATGGGGCCGTTGTTTTCATACCCCACGTAGCCGCGCAAGGGAAACCGGTCTTTCACACGCAGCACCACATCCGATTCGCCTAGGCGTTCGCCACGGCGGAAAGAGGCATCCACATGCCGTCCCGGGTTGCGGTTCATCCAGTCGATGTCTGAGAGCAGTTCCTGAGAGTCGATGACATCGCCCTGGCGCAGGCTGAGGTTCTTGGTGAAGAGCTCGCTCTTGAAGTGCTTGTTTCCTTCCACTTCCACCTTGCCCAGCTTGCCTTCCAAGACGAACACCTGGACCACACCGTTGCCAACAGATTCCTGCTCCGGGAACACCACGTCCACCAATGGGCGATGATGCTTGCGATAGAAAAGGACGATCTCACGTTGGAGACGGCCAAGATTGTAGGTGTTGATGGGCTGTCCCATCAAAGGCTGGATCACGGCCTTGAATTCCAGCGTGCGCAGGAGGTCAAGTTCACTGCCCGGTCCTACCATCACACCGTCGGCCACCACCTCTCCTTTGGCCTTCACTTCTTCACGGGAGCTCAGGACAGCTACACCCTTCAGGGCAGGCCCCGGATCTTGTGGTGAGCCGGTGAGACCGATCGTCGCCGAGTCCACTTTGGGAGCGGGTACTGGTGCGGCTGGATCGGGTTTCTTGGGCTGCAATCGCTCGGATTGCGCCATGGCTGGCGTAGTGCAAAGCACGGCCAGACCGATTCCCAGAAGCGTCTTCAGTGATTGGGGATACATAGGCTATTCAGAACGGTTCTTACGGGCTTCTTCCAGCGCCGCCAGATCGTAGCTCGTAAGGATCTTGTCCGTAGGCATGGCACCGATCAGTTTTTCCACTTGGTTCGTGCTGAGCAACACCGAGATGTCCGAGATGACATCCTTGCCGTCGCCCGGATATCTGAACAGGTTCGCTACATCGCGACCCATGATGTCCTGCGTGGCGAACACCGAGTTGTTCAGGTTATAGCCGGACATCGGCTGCGTGTAGATGTCGACCAACGGCGAGGTCGGCAGTGACAGATGCAGGTTGATACCCGTGTTACCCGGGTTGACGGCGAAGTAAGTCCCAGCCGCGAACCCGTTGAAGGTGTCGATTCCAGAAATCGCCGCGTTGATCTGCACATTGCCGCCGAGGGCGTTGATGATCATGTCGATGCCAGGCACCGTGCCCGTCATCGTCGTCAGACCCCACGGCACCGGCGGATTCGGCTGGCCGATGGTGATGTTACCGGCGACCAGGCTCGTCAGGGTCGTGTCCTGATTCACCGTCACATTGTCATTGTAGGTCTGGAATCCAGTCGTGATGACCAGACCGCCATTGATCGCGGTGATGTCACCGGCAACCACCACTCCGAAGGCCGGATCTGTCGTGATGCTGCTCAGCGGCGAGATGCCACCGACCACACCACCGAAGGTAGTCACACCCGAGGTGTTCACGGTCAGGTTCGAAGTATTCGCCGGGATGGTCAGGTCGTCATCCAACGTCTGGGCGAAGGTGATGTTACCAGCCGCCAGGCTGTTCAGGATTGTGTCCGCACCCAGCGTAGCGACGTCGTTGTAGGTCTGGTTATTGACCGTGGTGACCAAGCCGCCATTGATGGCGACGTTGCCCGGAGCATCCGTCGTCAGACTGGTCAGCGGAGTGATACCACCCACCGCGCCACCGAAGGTCGTGGCGCCAGCCGTGTTCACGATCACATTGGCCGCACCGGCCACACCATCGTCATCCAGCGTGGAGGCGAAGGTGATGTTGCCTGCTGCACCCACACCCGTACTGGTGAAGGTCGTGTTGGCGCCCACCGTGGTCGGATCACCGTAGGTCTGGATCCCGGTCGTATTGACCGCGGTTCCGTTCACTTGTGTAGCACCCGGAGCATCCGTCACCAGGGAGACCAGCGGCGTGATGCCACCGACCACACCATTGAAGATTGTGATGCCGCCCGTATTCACGTTCAGCGTGAAGGCGCCGTCCAGCGTCTGCATGAAGGTGATGTTACCCAGCCCAGTGCTGGTCAACACCGTGTTCGCGCCGATGGTGGCGATATCATTGTAGAGTTGGAACGTGGTGGTCGTCACCGCACCACCATCGATGGTCACCGTTCCCGGTGCATCCGTGGTCACGCTCAGCAGTGCCGAGATAAGTCCGACCGCACCGTTGAAGTCGGTGTTACCCGCCGTGTTGACCACCAGCGAGAACGGACCACCGATTCCGTTATCCAGCGTGTTGTTGAAGGTCACGTTGCCCAGCGCCGCGGCACCAGTGCTGGTGATTAGCGTGTTCGCGCCCAAGGTCACCGGATCATTGTAGGTCTGCGTGGCGAAGGTCAGCACGCTGCCACCGTTGATCGCCGTGAAGCCCGGAAGATCCGTCGTCACGCTGTTCAGCGGAGTGATGCTGCCCACTGGTCCACCAAACGTCGTCGTTCCAGCCGTGTTCACGAGCAAGGTGAACGGACCATCCAAGGTCGTCACGAAGGTGATGTTACCAGCGAGCGTGCTGTTCAGCACCGTGTTTGCACCGATCGTCACCGGATCGTTGTAGAGCTGGAAGTCGCTCGTCGTGACCACGCCACCATTGATCTGGGTTGCGCCGTCCGCATCCGTCGTGATGCTGACCAGCGCCGCGGTGCCACCTACGATCCCGTTGAAGATCGTCAGGCCGCCACCATCGCTGTTCACCACGAGGGCGAACGCACCGTTCAAGGTGTTGTTGAAGGTAATGCTACCCACACCCGCCTCGTTGATCGTGAGGTTGGCCAGCAACAGAACCGGATCATTGAACAGAGCGCTTGCACCGTTCAGATTGATGATTCCACCAGCGATGCGGGTTTCGCCATCCGCGTTCGTCACCAGGCGGGCCAAGCGATCCAGCGTGCCGACCGCACCATTGAAGAGCGTGATGCCGCCACCGGTGCTATTCACCGTCAGCGTCTGCAGCGTGCCCTCCGAGGAGTCGAGCAAGGTCATGAAGGAGATGTCATTGCCGGTTAGCGTCGTGGTCGCACCGATGCGGACCGTGTCGTTGTAGGTTTGGTCACCCGTGGTCGTCACGATGCCACCGTTGATGCGGGTCAGGTTTGCACCACCAGAAGCATCCGTGGTCAGGCTGGCCAGCGGGAGGGAACCACCCACTGCACCACTGAACACTGTCAGCGGCGAGTTCACCAAGAGCGAGCGCGGCGTGCCCAGCGCATCGCTATCCACCGTCTGCGCGAAGTCCACCGTGACCGTGCCGTTTAGTATTACGTTCTGGGACAGCGTGACCTGGTCATTGAAGTCCAGCGTCGCACCCGTGATGGACGTCGTATCGATCGTCGTTACACCAGCCGCATCCGTGGTCAATGTGCCCAGCGGTGTGACCCCGCCCACGATGCCGTGGAAGGCTGTCACCGGAGAGTTCACCGTGAGGTTATTCGCTTCCGCAGCCTGGCTGTTGACCGTGGAGGCGAAGTCCACCGAGACCGTGCCGGTCACCGTCGTGCTGACGGCGATGATGATGGCATCGTTGAAGTCCACCACTGCGGCAGTGACGCCAGCAGTGTTGATCGTCGTCGTGCCAGCCGAATCCGTGGTCAGGGTGCCCAGCGCGGTGGTGCCGCCCACCACACCGTTGAAGGTCGTGCTCGGCGAATTGATCGTCAGATTATTCGCTTCACCCACGGCGCTGTTCACCGTCGAAGCGAAGTCGATCAGCGTCGTGGCCGTCAGCACCGTGCCAACATCGATGACGATCGCGTCGTTGAAGTCCATGATCACCGCGTTCATCACGGCTGTGTCGATCGTGGTCGTGCCGGCGGCATCAGTGGCCAGCGTGCCCAGCACACCACCAACCGCACCACCCACAACGCCGTGGAAGGCCGTGATTGGCGAGTTGATCGTCAGGTCGTTGGCTTCGCCCGTGGCGCTGTTCACCGTGCCGGCGAAGTCCACTGAGGTCGTGCCCGTGATCAGCAGATCCTGATCAACGATGACCGCATCATTGAAGTCCACGATGGCCGCTGTGAGGGCCGTCGTATCCAATGTCGTAGTGCCCGGCGCATCCGTGCTCAAGGTGCCGAACGCCCCACCGACTGCGCCACCCACGATGCCGTGGAAGGCCGTCACCGGCGAATTCACCGTCAGGTCATTGGCTTCGCCTGTGGCACTGTTCACCGTCAAGGCGAAGTCCACCGAGGTGAGGCCCGTCAGCAACAGGTCCTGGTCAACCACCACCGCGTCGTTGAAGTCCACCACATTGGCTGTGACGGCGGTCGTATCAATCGTCGTGGTGCCGGCGGCATCCGTGCTCAATGTGCCCAGCGGCGCGGCAGCACCCACGATGCCGTGGAAGCCGGTCGTCGGCGAATTGATGGTCAGATTGTTATTCTCGTTCTCCGCACTGTTCAGGGTGCTGGCGAAATCAACGGAGGTCGTGCCCGTCAACGTGGCTGACTGGTCGATGACGACCGCGTCATTGAAGTCGAGGTTGGCCGCCGTCATGGCCGTGGTGTCAATCGTCGTGGTGCCTGCCGCATCCGTGACAATCGTGCCCAGCGCCGTCGTGCCACCCACAATGCCGTGGAAGCCGGTGATAGGGGAGTTCAGCGTCAGGTTGTTGGCTTCCGCCACCTGGCTGTTCACCGTGCTGGCGAAGTCGATCGAGACCGTGCCCGTGATGGTCAGGGCTTGATTCACGACCACCGCGTCATTCAAGTCCACCACTGCGGCGTTGACCGTCGAGGTGTCGAAGGTCGTCGTGCCAGCCGCGTCGGTGGTCAGGACATCCAGTGCCAGCGTGCCGCCCACGATGCCATTGAAGCCCGTGATCGGCGAGTTGACCGTCAGGTCGCGTGCCACACCACTGCTGTTCACCGTGCTGGCGAAGTCAACCGAGGTCGTGCCCGTCACGATAACGTCGGCCGTCAGCAAGATGGCGTCGTTGAAGTCCACCACCGCAGCCGTGATGGCCGTGGTATCCAAGGTGGTGATTCCGGCGGCATCCGTGGTCAGCGTGCCAAGGGCGCCACCGACTGTGCCACCCACCACACCGTGGAAGCCGGTGACCGGAGAATTGATGGTCAGATTGTTCGCTTCGGCCGTCGCGCTATTCACCGTGCTCGCGAAGTCGACCGAGGTCGTGCCCGTCAGCGTGGTGCTGGTTTCGAGGATGATCGCATCATTGAAGTCGAGCACCCCACCACCGATGGTGACCGTGTTGATCGTGGTCGTGCCAGCGGCATCGGTCGTCAACGTCGTGATGTTCGGTCCCACCACACCGTTGAAGGTGGTCGCACCAGCCGTATTGACCGTCAAGGCCACCGGGCCATTGACCGCCGAATTGAACGTCACCGCGCCATCCGCACCAGATGAAGTGGCCGTGATGGTCACACCAGCCGTGGAGAGCGTCAGCGTGTCCGTAGTGGCATCGCCGAAGGTCACTGCCTTGGCCGTCGTGAAGGTCAGACCATCCAAGGTCACATTGCCGTTGAACGTGCTGGAGGTATCGCCACCCGTGATGTTCACGTCTTGGCGGAAGGTCACCAGGCCTGCTGTGCCGGAC